>NZ_JAAKGQ010000010.1:0-86824 GCF_011043515.1 Sphingobacterium sp. SGL-16
CAACGCTATATTTCCCTGCTCCGGCAATAGCCAATGCTATGAAAACTAACATTAATTCCATCGGATGTGAAGCTTTAATAATTCCATCGCCATTTGCTAAGTGCGAAATAGAAACAATAAGCATAGTGAAAGCTAATACGCAAGCTGTGGGACGTGTGAATAAGCCAAGAATGATTAAAGCTGCTCCTACACTTTCCGCTGCCATTGCTGCAAATCCCCAAAAAGAAGTCATAAAAGTTATACCTATTTTGTGCATGGCTGTTCCTAATTTTTCCCAATTTTCGGGGTCTTTAACTATTTTAGGCATTCCATGAAAGCCAGCATAGAACCTCCGATAGCGACTCTTATAATTAATAATCCTACATCTTTGCGAATGTGGGTGATGGATCTACTCATAGTTAGATATGATTTTTATTATAAATATGTCAGTGTAATTTTTTCTTCTTCTACTGTAAGTTGTACTTCTTTACCCAAAATCAAAGCTCTATTATCCTCCATATGTCCTGCAGGAAATCCGAAAGCAATAGGATATTCATACTCGCGAACTTTATCCATAATGATATCCTCAAAACGTTGTCCAAAAGCTGGGTCTGAATCTTTTAAATCGGTAAAACCACCCACAATTAACCCCGCTAATTTATCCAATTTTCCCGCTCTTTTTAAAGTCCAAAGCATTCGATCAATATTGTAATGTGATTCACCTACATCTTCGATGAATAGTATTTTACCTTCATAATCTACGTCAGAAGGAGAAGCCAATACACTCTGCAATAAAGCTAAATTTCCTCCCGTTAGGATACCTTTGGATGTTCCATTACGATTGGGATAGATAGAGTTGGAATATGAAATATCAACATTCTCTCCAAAAAGTGCATTTCTTAATGTAGTAAGCGATTCTTCACTAGCATCCAAAAAAGATTTAACCATTTGCCCATGGATAGTAGGTATTTGAAAGTTATGTTGAATATGACTATGGATGGCTGTAATATCGCTGAAACCAACTATCCATTTTGGTCTTTTCTCAAAAGATGAAAAATCGATTTGGTCAATAATACGTACACATCCATATCCTCCGCGACCTGCTATGATAGCTTTTATTTCAGGATTATCCAATGCTTCTTGAAAATCCTTCGCTCTTAGTGTGTCACTGCCTGCAAACTGATGGTGTTGAGCTGTTACAGAAGAATAAATTATAGGTTCTAATCCCCAATTTTTCAGTACCTCATAAGCTTCCGTTAAGTCTACACTAATATAACTGGCTGGGCAAATAACGGCTATCTTATCACCTTTTTTCAATGGTTGGGGAGTATTCATATTCAATGTTTTAAACGTATATTTTTCAATGTAAATAATTATTGAAGACTTTTTAGAATATTTTGAGCAAGCCTTATTTATTAAGGACAAATTGAATTATCTTTGTACTCTAATTTTTAAAAAGTTTTCACCTTAAAAATACAATATATTGAGCAATTTGTCTAAAAAACGTTATACGATAACTTCGGCTTTGCCGTATGCAAATGGTCCTTTGCATATCGGTCACTTGGCTGGAGCATATATTCCGGGCGATATTTTTGTGCGCTTTTTGCGTCTGAACAATAAAGATGTGGTGTATGTGTGCGGTTCGGATGAACATGGTGCTGCCATTACGATACGTGCTAAAAAAGAAGGTGTTACACCAAGAGAAGTAATTGATAAATATAATAAGCAGATCAAAGAATCTTTCGAAAACTTTGGTATTTCATTTGATATTTACCACCGTACTTCAGAGCCTGTTCATCATGAATTATCACAAGAGTTTTTCTTGAATTTGTATGAAAAAGGTGAATTTATTGAAAAGTTCTCTGAGCAATATTACGACGAAGAATTTAACCAATTCTTAGCGGATAGATATATTACTGGTACATGTCCTCACTGTCAGAATGAAGGCGCCTATGGTGACCAATGCGAAAAATGTGGTACATCATTGAGTCCTACAGATTTGATTAATCCGAAATCTACTTTGAGTGGCAAAACACCTATTCTTAAAGAAACAAAACACTGGTATCTGCCATTGGATAAATATCAACCTTGGTTGGAAGAATGGTTAATCGAGGGTAAAAAGAATGAATTGAAATCCAATGTATTTGGTCAATGCTCTTCTTGGTTGAAATCAGGCTTGCAACCTCGTTCAATGACACGTGATTTGGATTGGGGAGTTGATGTTCCTTTAGAAGAAGCAAAAGGTAAAAAGTTGTATGTGTGGTTAGATGCGCCAATAGGTTATATTTCAGCGACTAAACAATGGGCTATTGACAATGGCAAAAACTGGGAAGATTATTGGAAGAAACAAGCGAATTCGGAGGACGATTCGACGTTGATTCACTTTATCGGGAAAGATAATATCGTATTCCACTGTATTATTTTTCCGGCGATATTACATGCGCATGGTGAATATATCTTGCCAGAAAATGTACCAGCAAACGAATTCTTAAATTTAGAAGGTGACAAACTTTCTACTTCACGTAACCACGCCGTGTGGTTGCACGAATATTTGGAAGAATTCCCAGATAAGCAAGATGAACTACGTTATGTGTTGACTTCAATCCTTCCTGAAACATCAGATTCGGAGTTTACATGGAAAGATTTCCAAGCACGTGTTAATAATGAATTGGTTGCGATTTTAGGAAACTTTGTAAATCGTGTAATGGTTCTTTCACACAAATACTTTGACGGTAAAGTAGTGAAAGGTTCAGAATTTAATGACACAGATAATGCTGTTTTCGACGAATTGGCAAAATATCCTGGATTAATTGAGCAATCTATCGGTAACTACCGTTTCCGTGAAGCGCTTTCTCACTTTATGAATGCAGCACGTTTGGGTAATAAATATTTGGCTGACGAAGAGCCTTGGAAAGTTTACAAAACTGATGAAGAGCGTGTTAAAACAGTATTAAATGTCGCGACTCAAATCGTAGCAAATTTGGCTATTCTGGCGCAGCCCTTTTTGCCTAAGACTTCAGCTAAATTGTTCGAAATGCTAGAACTTCCACAGCAAAATTGGGATAAAGCAGGTACGAAAGATCTTATCTCTACAAATGCTCAATTGGGTGAAGTTCAAATGTTGTTCGAAAAAATCACAGACGAACAAGTTGAAGCACAATTGCAAAAATTAGCAGAGGCGAAAGCAGCGAATGCGATTGCGAACACTTCTGTTTCTCCTGCAAAACCAAATATTTCTTTTGATGACTTCATGAAATTGGATATCCGTGTTGGAACAATTTTAGAAGCGGAGAAAGTGGCGAAAACAAAGAAATTGTTGAAGTTGAAAATCGATACGGGTATTGACCAACGTACGGTAGTTTCGGGTATTGCTGAATTCTTTGCACCAGAAGATATCGTTGGCAAACAAGTTTCAATTTTAGTAAACCTAGAGCCTCGCGAAATCAAAGGTATTCAGTCTCAAGGTATGATTTTGATGGCTGAAGATGCGGATGGTAGATTAGACTTTGTAAATCCTACTTCGGGTATTAAATCAGGTAGTACGGTAAGATAGTCTTGGACTAAGATATATATTGGAAAGAGCAAAGATGTTTACGTCTTTGCTCTTTTTATGGATACTAATTTATTTCTGTTGTTTTTGACAAATACCCAATCAATTTTTAAAGCGTTGCCAGCTTTTTGGCTTTACTTCTTAGCAAGCCTATAATAAATCCAATGAAGGAAGGTAATATCCAGCCTAAGTCTATATCAAAAAATGGTAGGTGATTAAATCGTGAAATCCATTCCGGACTTAATAATCCCAATATTTTTAAAACTCCAATAATAGCAATTAATGTAGCACCAATTAATGCCCCTATGTAAGGTTGTTTAGTCTTTACAAAGCTTCCAAATAGGATGATATATAATACTAAAGTGATGACAATAGGATAAACAAATGCAAGTGGAGGGTAAGCAAATTTAATGATGTTGTCAACTCCGGTCACAGCTAAAGCAGCAGAAACCACACAACAAAGAGTTACCAACAATTTATAACTCAATTTTCCCCCAGATAAATCTGAGAAAAAAGAACCTACAGCTGCAGTTAAAGCAATAGAAGTGGTAAGGCATGCCAAAGCGATACTGATAGCAATAGCGATCATACCATAATCTCCTAAAGTGCTTTTAGCAATATGAATCAATAAGGCCGATCGACTGATGCTCGCATCCGCAATATTCGAGGTCGCCCCTAAATATACTAATCCTCCGTATATGATAAACAGACAGATAGCTGATAGGGCCCCTGAAGATATGACTACCGAACTTTTCTCTTGTACGCTGTTATAGCCTTTGGCTTTTGCTGCATGGATAATTATTCCAGCGAAAATCACCGAAGCTAATACATCCAATGTTTGATAACCTTCGGTAAATCCTAGTGAAAAAGAATCTAAAGCCGTTAATGAGCTACTGGAGTATTCTCCTAGTGGATTAAATATTCCAACTGCAATCAGTAAAAGTAGTAATATAAGAAGGGCCGGGGTAAGAATATTTCCAATGATATCCACTACTTTTGACGGAACAATAGTCAACGCCCAAGTGATCCCGAAAAAAAGTATAGAAGAAACTATAGGATTAAAATTTGGAAAATTTGGAAGAAGCCCTACTTCGTAAGTTGTGGCTGCAGTTCTTGGGATAGCGATCAATGGACCAATACATAGCATAATTATAAATCCTAAAATAGGAGCTAATTTTGGATGCACTTTGTTCCCTAAGTCTTGTAAAGAATTGCCAGATTTAACGATAGAAAGAATTCCTAAAAAAGGCAATAGTATCCCTGTTAAGCCAAAAGCCAATATGGTAATCCAAACATGATCGCCAATTTGTAATCCAATAAAGGGAGGTAGTAATAAATTGCCTGCTCCAAAGAACATTGCAAATAGGGCAAATCCAATAGTAATAATGTCTTGGTTCTTCTTCATTAGGTAGGGTTAGAATAATAGATGGGTAAGTTGTTTAGCTTCTTTCACGTCATGCACACGAAGAATTTGCACACCTCTCTCCAATAATAAGGTGTTTAAAGCTGTAGTGGCATTTAACGATTCTTGAGGCGTAACGCCTAATTTTTTATAAATCATTGATTTTCGAGAAATACCGCCCAATATTGGTAGACCGTGATAATGCAATTCATTTACACGCATTAGCAATTCATAATTTTGTTCTATAGTTTTGGCGAAGCCAAATCCGGGATCAAGAATAATATCTTTTACACCCAATTCTCTTAATTTTGAAATCTTATCTCCTAAATCTACGGCCACATCATTTACTACATCATCATAGTCAGTTAGTTGTTGCATGGTCTCAGGTGTGCCTCGCATATGCATTAGAATATACGGTACTTTTAATTCAGCTACGGTCTTAAACATATCTTCGTCCAAAAGTCCTCCTGAAATATCATTGATAATATGTGCGCCTGACTTAATAGAAGCTTTTGCGACATCCGCTCTGAAGGTGTCAATAGAAAGTGGAATTTGAGGGAATTCTTCTACAAGAACTTCAATAATAGGAATAGCTCTGTCTATTTCCTCTTGTGAAGATATCATTGGTGCTCCTGGGCGGGATGAATAAGCACCTACATCAATAATATCGACACCATCATTTATCATATGAGAAGCGTGATCAATAGCATTCTCTAAGGAATTGTGTTTTCCACCATCAAAGAAAGAGTCAGGAGTAATATTAAGAATTCCCATGATTATAGGTTTCTCAAACGTCATCAACGAACCTTTGATATTGATAGATTGGCATGGGGAAGGCTTTAGCATCTTCATAACTATAAAAATATAAAAAAGGCTGTAATTTTCACTACAGCCTTTTGGTTCTGGTATTTGAAAATATTATTTCACTACTAATACGCCATCAGCCACAATGTTGATGTCTGTTTTAGGTTGCGTAATCTTAGCAATTTCTTCTGCACTTTTGCCAGCATCTTCTGCATTATGTTGCAATTGTTTCACAGAAAGCTCTTTTACCTTAGCTTTACCTTCTAATACTACAGTTTTGCCTACAATATCAGTAGGAACAAAATATCCGTAATCTTTGAAGCGAACCATAATTGGCTCTTCTTGACCTTCACGTTTTAAGGTTAGAAAACATCCTTTCTTTTTACAAACACCTATTACTTCACCCTCTATTTTTCCCGTGTATTCTTTTTTAGATTTTAGGGTGTTTTCCAATTTTTGTACTGAAATCGCATTTTTGTTGTTGATAGCTTTGCCATAATGCACACCTGCTTTAGCGGGTTTGATATTTTCTTGTGCAAAAGCAACTGTTGTTAATGCGATTAAGCATGCACAAAGGCTAATTAACTTTTTCATGGTATTATTATTTACGTATAAATTCAAATTTTCCAGATGGATCCAACTTCATTATGATAGAAGGTTTACTTTTTGCGGTATCGTGTTGCCCGAATTTAACAACATAGTCTACACCTTCTTTAATTTTATCCGCGATTTCGTCGAAATTCGCTGCTGAAGGTTGTCCACTGAGGTTGGCAGAAGTAGAAATGATAGGTTTTCTAAATCGCTGCAACAATTGTTGGCAGAAAGGATGATCTACAATACGTATGCCTATACTACCATCTTCTGCAATTGCATTTTCAGCTAGATTCTTAGCACCTGAATAAATGATAGTCATTGGTCTATCCGTTGCTTCGATTAATTCATAAGCTACATCTGGAATATCCTTTACATAGCTTGCCAACTGATTGTCGTTGTGCAGCAGGATAAGCATACTTTTGCTTTTATCTCTTCCTTTCAAAGCAAATACCTTTTCCACCGCTTCTGCATTAGTAGCATCACAGCCGATTCCCCAAATGGTATCCGTGGGATACAAAATGAGTCCGCCGTTTTTTAATGTTTCTAAAGCCTGATTAATATCCTCTCTATCCACAAATGTATTCGCCATATCTATTAATTTGTTATTAAACAGCAACGTTATGCTCGCGCAAAGCGTCGTTTAATGATGTTTTCTTGTCAGTTGATTCTTTACGTTGACCAATGATCAAGGCACATGGTACTTGATATTCGCCAGCAGGGAATTTCTTAGTGTAAGAACCAGGTATCACTACCGAACGAGCTGGCACATATCCTTTGTATTCTTTTGGCTCTGGACCTGAAACGTCGATAATCTTAGTAGAAGCTGTTAATACGACGTTAGCACCTAATACTGCTTCAGTTTCAACACGAACACCTTCAACCACAATAGCACGAGAACCTACGAATACGTTGTCTTCAATGATAACTGGAGAAGCTTGGACTGGTTCCAATACACCACCAATTCCAACACCGCCTGATAAGTGTACGTTTTTACCAATTTGTGCACATGATCCAACTGTAGCCCATGTATCCACCATGGTACCTTCGTCAACAAATGCACCAATATTTACGTAGGAAGGCATCATAATTACACCTTTAGCCAAATAAGCTCCATAACGAGCAGAAGCACCAGGTACTACACGTACCCCCAATTCTTTATAGTTGGTTTTTAATTTCATTTTATCGTGGTAAACGAAAGGCGCATTTTCGATCACTTTCATATCACGAATAGGGAAATAAAGAATAACTGCTTTTTTTATCCAGTCATTTACGTGCCAGCGATTTCCAAGCGGTTCAGCTACACGTAATTCACCATTATCCAATTTCATAATGATGGACTGTACAGCCTCAAAGTATTCTTTATTGCCTAATAATTGTCTATCTTCCCAAGCTTCTTCGATTAATTTTTGAAGTTTTTGAATTTCCATTTTCTTATATAAATCTCTAAATATTAACTACAAATATGCTCATTTTTCTGCAAATCAATAGCGTGTAGAAGTCATTATTTTGAAAGAATGTTAGTATTTTTGGGTATGGCAAGTGAATCGGAAAAATTACGTATTGAT
The DNA here is from genome assembly GCF_011043515.1 of Sphingobacterium sp. SGL-16. Classification (NCBI taxonomy): domain Bacteria; kingdom Pseudomonadati; phylum Bacteroidota; class Sphingobacteriia; order Sphingobacteriales; family Sphingobacteriaceae; genus Sphingobacterium; species Sphingobacterium sp. SGL-16. The sequence continues at coordinate 7,895 of NZ_JAAKGQ010000010.1, forward strand.
AAATATTTGTGGGCTATTCGTATCTTCAAAACTCGTAGCTTGGCTACGGAAGCTTGCAAAGCCGGACGTGTGAAGCTGAATGGACAAAATATAAAACCTTCTTATGTTGTCAAAGTAGGAGAGATCTACGCTATTCAAAAAGGAATTGAACGAAAAGTAATCTTAGTGACAGGATTGTTGGAAAGAAGAGTAGATGCCAAAACAGCTGTTCAATATTATGAAGATCATACTCCAGTAGAGGAAACCTATGGTTTTAAATCGGTGTTCCAAGCTCCAATCTTAAAGCGTGATAGAGGAACAGGACGTCCAACCAAACGTGATCGTCGTGAAATAGATGATCTAAAGGCCAGTGAATGGTGGGATCAGGAAGAAGATTAGTTTAAGACATTGGAAACATAAAAAAGCAAAATCCTCAAAGTTATTTGAGGATTTTGCTTTTTTATAAGGATAATAGATTATCTATTTTCTAAGTCTACGTATTCACGATCCACTTCGCCAGTATATACTTGACGTGGACGGCCGATAGGCTCTTTGTTGTCACGCATTTCTTTCCATTGTGCGATCCATCCCGGAAGACGACCTAACGCAAATAGTACCGTAAACATTTCTGCGTTGAAACCTAATGCACGGTAGATAATACCTGAGTAGAAGTCAACGTTTGGATATAATTTTCTATCGATAAAGTATTGATCAGATAATGCAGCTTGTTCTAAACCTTTAGCAATATCCAATACTGGATCTTGTACTCCTAATTTTTCTAATACTTCGTCAGCTGCTTTTTTGATGATTTTAGCACGTGGATCGAAGTTTTTGTACACACGGTGACCAAAGCCCATCAAACGGAATGGATCGTTTTTGTCTTTAGCTTTAGCTAAGTACTTCTCTACATCCCCACCGTCTTTTTTGATATCTTCCAACATCTCAATTACAGCTTGGTTAGCACCACCGTGAAGAGGACCCCACAAAGCATTGATACCTGCTGAGATAGAAGCATATAAGTTAGCATTTGAAGAACCTACTATACGTACTGTAGAAGCCGAACAGTTTTGCTCGTGATCTGCGTGTAAGATTAATAAAACACGCATTGCATCCAATACAGCATCATCAAAGATTTTATCGCAGTTTACTTCACCAAAAATCATGTTCATGAAGTTGTCGATATAACCCAAATCTTTTTTAGGGTATACAACTGGATGACCTAATGATTTCTTTTGAATCCATGAAACGATAGTAGGCATTTTACCGATCAAATTCACGATAGTTTGATATTCCTCTTCTTCGTTTTGATTTGGATTTAAAGATTCTGGATAGAATGCTGATAAAGCACCGACTAAACATGAAAGCTGACCCATTGGGTGAGATTTTGATGGGAATCCAGCGAAGAAGTTTTTCATATCTTCGTGAACCATCATTTGACCTTTGATGTCAGATCTGAATTTTTCTAAAACTTGTTTAGAAGGTAATTCGCCATAAATCAATAAATAAGCAACTTCTAAGAAAGTTGATTTTTCTGCTAAATCTTCGATTTTATAGCCGCGGTATTTTAGAATACCTTTTTCGCCATCCAAAAATGTAATAGCACTTTTAGTAGCACCCGTATTTTTGAATCCCGGGTCTAATGTAATATATCCTGATTGGTCTCTTAATTTTGAAATATCAATAGCTTTTTCGTTCTCAGTTCCTGTGATTACAGATAACTCAAGCGTCTTGCCATTTAAAGTTATAGATGCTGTTTCCGACATAATCAATTTTCTTGTATACACAAAAGTATAAAATTCGATAAGAAAAACTAAACTTAAAACAAGTTTAAATGACATTTATCAGTCATAAATTAAAAGTTTTCATAAGTCTAACTATCTGATTATCTAATTCTGTAAAAAACCTGAGAAATAATTTACGAAAAATTTGTTATTCTACGAGATATTCGTAGATTAGTGTTTTAATTGAAAATGTACTACGATGAAATTAGAGAAACTTACTATACAAGAAGAAGAAGCAATGTTGTCTGTTTGGCAATTAAAGGGCGGTTTTGTAAAAGAAATCTTAGATAATATGAAGCCCGAAGAACAAGTTCCTTATACTACACTAGCTTCTACAATTAAGAATTTAGAACGAAAAGGTTACGTAAAAGCTGTAAAATACGCGAATGCTAAACGATATGAGCCTACCATTACGTTAGAAGAGTATCGTGCAAAGTTTATGAATTCTTTTGTGGGTGACTATTTTAAAAATTCTTACAAGGAAATGGTTTCCTTCTTTATTAAAGAAGAAAAATTGAGTGAAAAAGAATTGGAAGAGCTGATGGAAATGATCAAGCATAATAAATCCTGATGCAATGGAAAATCTACTAACCTACATACTTCAAGTAAACCTTTTATTGGCTTTAATTTATTTCGGGTACCACTTCCTTCTGAAAGGGTTGACTTTTTATGTACTAAATAGGATTTATTTTATAATAGCCAGTATATATGCTTTTGTATATCCATTTATAGATATTAAAACTTGGTTTACTAAAAGTGAAGTAATTGATACAGCATTTCTGCCTGAATTTATTACTCCTGTTTTTTTGAATAATTCTGCAAGTTCTGGAATATCACTATTGGATATTATTATTGCTGTGTTTAGTACGGTAGCAATTGTTTTTGTGCTAAAATTTTTGGTTCAACTATTTAGTTTGCTTCGTATTCACTTAAATTCTAAAGATGCTACATGGCATTCCTATTTATTCCGTAACGTCTTATTTCCAGTAGTTCCTTTTTCATTCTTCAATAAAATATATATTCATAAAGAGCAACATCGAGAAATCGAGTTGCAAGATATTTTCGCACACGAAATTGTACATGTTAGAGGCCATCACACAGTAGATATTTTGTTGTTCGAAATAATATTGGTGTTTTGTTGGTACAATCCCTTCGTATGGCTGATGCGCAATGCTGTACGTCAAAATTTAGAATTCCTGACTGATCAACAGGTGCTAAATAAAGGGGTAGACAAGCAAAACTATCAATATTCGTTACTACATGTCACCAAGCAAGGTGCTGCGGTGGGTATTAGTAACCAATTTAATTTTAAAACCCTAAAAAAGCGCATTATGATGATGAACAAAAAACGCTCTTCCAAATTGGAATTGAGCAAGTATGCTTTCTTACTTCCTATCTTGTTGATCGCAGGAGCGTCCTTTACGATAAGTAAAGCAGAAAAGAATATTGAAAAAATAGTGAAGAAATCACAAAACACCACCGTGTTAGATGAGAGTTTAAAAGTAAAAATGGAAGGTGAAGTTGGTGAATTATTAAAAAATACGATTGGTACGGATATAATTTCTTTAGATACAAGTAATCAAGAAAAGGAATATCCATTATTAGCACCTGATTTTGACCGCAATGAACTAGAAGGTAAAAACCTCCATTTTGAAATTGATGGAAAACTGGTTAGTCTTGATGAATTTCTAGAATTTCCCAGAAAGGAAATTTCTGCTGTAGATATTTATAAAGACAAGGAAGAGATTCGTAAGAAAATTGGTAAGGATAATTCCGAAGGTTTATTTGTATTAACTTCAAAAAACAAAAAGCCAGCTCAAACGCAAGTCGACGTCAAAAGCCTGAAAAGCAAGTCTGAAATTGATAAAACAAAGAAATTTATTTACGATTACGACGGCAAGATTGTTTCTAAAAGTGAATTTTTAGCAATTGCTGATGAGAACTTAAAGCAATTAACACAAATGATGTCAAGATCGGTTATGAAAGGAAAATACAGTTCGTTAGTATCTAACTGGGAAGATTATGACGGTGTAATACACGCAATCTCTGCTCAAGGTGAAGAAAAATTAAAAGAACAAAGAGAGAAGGCACTATATATCCTAGACGGAGTAGAAAAAGGAAAGGGTTTTGATTTATCGAGCATAAAAGCTGATGATATTGAATCTATTTCTGTACTAAAAGATCAAAGTGCTATTGCTTTGTATGGAGATAATGGTAAGGATGGTGTGATTATAGTCACTACAAAACACAATTCATCGGCGCGCATAAAAGAAAGGTCAAATGATGAAATAGGGATATTTTTAAAAAATGATGATGACTCAAACACCAATACGCGAAGTCCAGGTATAAGACTAGAGGGGAAAAATCAATAAATGAAATACCTAAAGAAGAGCGACCACTTTTTGTCATCGATGATAAAGCTCAGAACTTAGATTTTGATATAAATTCTTTAAATCCTAATGATATAGAGTCCGTATCGGTTTTTAAAGGAAGTAGCTACATAGCTGAATTTGGTGATAACGCTAAGAATGGTGTTATTAAAATTGTTACCAAGAAAAATAAAAACAAAGAGGTTGTGATAATTGGTTACAAATCAAAGGAAAGTGACTCTGTTAAAGTTAATACTAAGGGAGCTATAAAGGAAGTAACAGTTACAGGATATAAAAAATAAAATAAGTATTTATTAAAGACAAATAGCACTCAACTTGAGTGCTATTTGTTTTAAGATTTAATATGAGATATTAAATCTTATTTATAAGCGAACACTTCACCCAGATCTTCGTTACTTGTAAAAGTACAGCCTAAGTCAGTTAATTCACCCGTACCAATGTTGATCACCATACCGTGTACAGCTAAATCGTCACGGTCCTTCCAAGCATTTTGTACGATAGAAGTAGTACAAAGGTTGAAAACCTGCTCTTTAACATTTAATTCAATAAGACGATTTACTTTATCCTCGTGATTTTCGATAGCATCAATTTCAGCAGCGTGAAGACGATAGACATCTTTAATGTGGCACAACCAGTTGTCAATTACACCAAATTGTTGACGGCTCAAAGAAGCAGCTACACCGCCACAACCGTAGTGACCTGCAATGATTACGTGTTTTACTTTCAATACATTAACCGCATAATCCAATACAGATAACATACTCATGTCAGAGTGGATTACCATGTTAGCAATATTACGGTGTACAAATACTTCACCTGGTTTTTTACCTGTGATTTCATTTGCCGGAACTCTACTATCCGCACATCCAATCCAAAGTACTTCAGGGCTTTGACCTTTCGCTAACTGTTGAAATCTTCCTGATTCGTCTTGTTTTACGAAATCAACCCACTCTCTGTTACCTTCTAATATTTTCTCAAATCCTAATTCTAAGTCTTTGTTACCCATTTTGTTAAATTTATTTTGTGAGTCTCTAAACTAGGAGACCAAGTTAAAGTTTTTGTGATAATTAATACTATAATTTTTAAACTATTCTTTGAAGTTTAGCCTTCTTTGTACGTACAGACTTTCGTTTGTATGATACATCTTGTAATTCTATGTCTAAACCTTTGCTCATGGCATTTTGTTCAAAGTCTTTTAAAACTTCTAACACATCTTTATCGATGAACTTACTATTCTTGCCGTCTATAACCACTTTCTCTACGGAACGAGGTAGACTGTATAGTTTTTGTTGAATTGGCACTTTATTCAAAAATGAAACCTCTTCAGCTAATGTCAATACTGCTGTTTGTTCTTCTGTAATTTCAAACTTATATGCATTTTGCATATTGGCACGAAGGATATAAAATGTTGCAACCAATATACCTATACCTACACCCATCAATAGATCCGTGAAAACTATCGCAACTACTGTAGTCGCAAATGGAATAAATTGATCTAAGCCTTTGCGGAACATTTGTTGAAATAAAGCTGGCTTAGCCAATTTATAACCTGTATGCAATAGAATAGCAGCCAAACACGCTAATGGAATTAAGTTGATAATCGAAGGAATCGCTAATAAAGCAACTAATAGCCAAAAGCCGTGTAGAATTGACGATTGTCTTGTACGGCCCCCTGAATTCACGTTTGCTGATGAACGTACGATAACTGAAGTCATAGGCAAACCTCCTAAGAAACCTGAAGTCATATTACCCACACCTTGTGCTATTAATTCGCGATTGGTTGGCGAATTTCTTTTAAATGGATCCAATTTATCTACCGCTTCCAAACTTAATAAAGTCTCTAAACTAGCAATGATGGCTAAGGTAAAAGCTACTACCCAAACTTCTTTGTTTAAAATTTGAGAAAAATCTGGAAGTACAAATAAACCTGTAAATTCAGCCAGTGAAGAAACAGAAGGAATAGATACAAAATGACTTGGAATTAAAGCCATACTTGTTCCTTGGAAGGCGTATCCTAATCCTACACCGATAAGTACAACAACTAGCGGTGCTGGCATTTTGTTCAAATATTTAATGGATGGCCAGAAGATAAGCACTAAAAGAGACAAGGCACAAATGATGGTAGCTCCTAAATTAATACTTGAGAAAATAGTGTCCGCATAGGCTGCGACCCCGCCACCATTGTCCATTTCAAATGCGTGACTTTCGGTCATACCGAAGGCTAACGGTAATTGTTTCAAAATAATGGTGATACCAATAGCAGCAAGCATACCTAAAATTACAGAGGATGGGAAATAATTTCCAATCATACCTGCTTTCACCACACCTAATATTAATTGAATAACACCTGCTAACATCACTGCTAACAAGAAGGTTTCATATGCGCCTAATTTTTGTATAGCACCAAAAACGATGACAGTCAAACCTGCCGCTGGACCAGAGACACTCAATGGTGACCCCGAAATAGCACCTACAACAATTCCACCAATGACACCTGTCAATACTCCAGCAAACAAAGGTGCTCCTGAGGCCATGGCAATACCCAAACATAAAGGCAAAGCAACAAGGAAAACTACAATTGATGCTGGAAAATCATATTTTAAGTCCCTTTTCGATAACTTAAGAAAAGCGGACGTACGAGTTCCTAACATATTATAAATTGTTTAATAATTATCTAAATACATGAGTTGACACACACGAAAATCATACTGTACTTGATTTCAAGTACAATAAAAAATTGCGAATACATCACCCAATAAAAATTTTGGATAAAGATTAACTGTTAGGAGGCGGGGTTGGGACTCTAGGATGAAAACTGCAAATAGATTTTTCGTCTTTTAAATAATCGCGCTGTTTACTTGAGTTTTCAACAGTAGGATTAAAACTTAAATCAATTGCATCTGGTTTGAATATCTTTACACCATGTTCATGCAAATCTTCATTATTGGAGTTGGTGTTTTTAGCGCCTGTCTCTAATTCCAATTGCATGACAATTTGTAATACCGTGCCTTTGTCAAGCACATCTATAAACATTGGTGTAGCAGAAATGAGCATCTTCGAAAAGAAGACAAAAAAACATAGCTTAGCAGCTATTATCCTTTTTGCTTTATTAAACATCGAAAATTTACTTCTCATACTGACACAAAAATAACTTTTATAGCCAAATTAACAAGAGGAAATAGAATTTTGTTGTGAAATTGTGACAAAAACATTATAAAATTTTAAATAATTGATTTTTTAATAATTTAATTCTAATGATTTGTTAATCTTTAAAAATGATATAACCTATTTTGTATATTTATTTTAAATAATACTAAGACAAAGCATATGAAACAAAACTTCATCGAAAAGATAACAACTTCCTATCAACCCAAAGGTGAATTTATACAATTAGGTTCAGGTATTTTGAACGGTGAAGTTGTCACTGACGCCAAAGTGAATTTAGCACTCAAAATGATGAATCGCCATGGACTCATCGCAGGTGCTACAGGTACTGGAAAAACCAGAACCTTACAATTGATAGCAGAGCAGCTCTCTGACAAGGGGGTTCCTGTATTCATGTTGGATGTCAAAGGAGATTTGTCTGGGTTAGCAGAAGAAGGAAAAACAAATGATGCATTGATTGAAAGAGGCAACGCTGTAGGTATTCCTTTTGTACCTTCTAGTTTTCCTATCGAAATATTTTCTTTGACAGGTAAGTTGGGCGCATCGATGCGATTGACTGTCGAAGATTTTGGACCTGTCATGCTGGCTAGGATTTTAGATTTAAATGATACACAAACAGGCGTTCTGAGTGTAATATTTAAATATGCACAAGACAAAACTATGCCTTTAGTCGATTTTAATGACTTAAAGAAACTGTTGTCCTATTTATCCGAAGGAGCGGGCGCAGCAGAAATAAAGGATGATTATGGCAAAATAAGTTCAGCAAGTTCAGGTGCAATACTACGAAAAATAGTAGCTATAGAACAGCAAGGTGTGTCACATATTTTTGGAGAAAAGGAATTTGAAATTCAGGATTTATTTGGAAAAGTAGATGGAAAGGGTGTTATCACTTTATTGAATATTTCGGATATTCAGGACCAACCTTTATTATATTCTACATTTTTGTTGAGCTTACTAGCGCAGTTATTCAAAAAGCTGCCCGAAGTAGGAGATTTGGATAAACCTAAATTGGTTTTCTTTTTGGATGAAGCACATTTATTGTTTAATGGAGCTTCTAAGGCTTTTTTATCGCAGATTGAGCAGATTATTCGATTGATTCGTTCCAAAGGTGTTGGTGTATTTTTTTGTACGCAGGCTGCGACCGACGTTTCCGAAAGTGTATTGAGCCAGTTGGGGAATAGAGTGCAGCATGCTTTACGTGCTTTTACGCCAAATGATGCTGAGAATCTAAGAAAAACCGTAAAAACATATCCTACTTCTCAATTCTATGAGATAGATAAGGTGCTTACCTCCTTAGGAACAGGGCAGGCATTGGTCACCGTTTTAAATGACAAAGGTATTCCTACAGAAGTAGTCGCTACTCACCTCGTGCCAGCAAGAGCAGTGATGGGACCATGTTCGGGACAGACTTACGATCAAGTGATCAAACAATCCGATTTCTTTCAGAAATATCAAGAAAGAATAGAAAGAAGATCAGCAGCCGAAATTATCGAGGAGAAAGAGGCTCTGGATGAACAGTTGGCTGCTAAAGAAAAGGCAAGTCAAGAAGCGGCAAAACAAGCACAAAAACCGCGAGCTACTTCTTCAAGAAGACAAACACCATTAGAGGCAGCTCAAACGCAAGCCAGCCGTACATTAGCACGCGAAGGTGTCAAATTATTAGGTAAAATTGCAACTGGAATATTGAATGCTTTCTTAAAAAAGAAATAGTATATTTGCGAAAAATTAATTATTTACTAAAGCAATATGGGAAAACCTACTTTATTAGTTCTTGCAGCGGGGATGGCAAGTCGTTATGGATCTTTAAAGCAAGTTGATGAATTTGGTCCTCACGGTGAAACGATAGTCGATTATTCGATTTATGATGCTATCCAAGCAGGATTTGGAAAAGTAGTATTTATAATACGTAAAGAATTTGAGGACGTAATGCGTTCTAAATTTGATGCTAAACTTGAAGGAAAAATCGAAGTTGATTATGCTTTTCAGGATTTCGATTTGACTAAATTCGGTGTAGATCGCGTTATTGAACGTTCAAAACCATGGGGAACTGCACATGCGGTTATGAGCGCTAAAGATAAGGTTGAAGGGGCTTTTTGTGTTATCAATGCGGATGATTTCTATGGTACGGATTCTTTCATCAAAATGGCAAAATTCTTAAATGAAGAAGTCACAGATAAACATATGGCGCTGATGGGTTTTGCTGTAGGTAACACAATGTCTGACTATGGTTATGTATCGCGTGGTGTTTGTGAAGTAAGTGCAGCGGGTAATATGGCCTCGGTAACAGAACGTACAAATATCTATTATAAAGGTGAAGGTGCTGGTCGTAAAATCGTATTCAATGAAAATGACGTAGAATATGACTTGGACCCGCAAACGCGCGTATCCATGAATTTTTGGGGTTTTACACCTAAAGTTTTTGATGTGTGTTTAGATTTATTCCCGGCTTTCGTGGAAGAAAATGCGGAAAATCCTAAAGCTGAATTCTTTATTCCTTCTATTCCAGATTATATGGTAAAACATGGAATGGCAGATTTCAAAGTGATTCCTACTTCATCTAAATGGTTTGGAGTTACTTATCCCGAAGATAAGCCAATTGTACAAGAGAGTATCTCTGCTTTAGTGGCACAAGGTGCATATCCTGAAAAACTTTTCTAGACTATTGATGTTTATTAGATAATAAATATATGAAGTGCAAAATTTTTATTTTGCACTTTTTTTTATGACTTAAATTATGAGATTTATCAAAATGTTGCTGTATTTCATTGCTGCGCTTCTTCTCTTTATTCTATTGTATTTTGCATTGGATGCGATTTTGTCTAGAATTCCAGCTTTGAAGAAAGAAATTTCAGATTCACAAACTAAGTATACTATTTATTTGCTGTCGAATGATGTGCATACAGATCTTGTTTTACCCGTACAAACAGATATCGTGGATTGGAGAACTATATTTCCCACAGAGAATAACAAAAGTAAGGAAACAAATTATGCTTGGGTAGGAATAGGTTGGGGTGATAAAGGTTTTTATTTGAATACGCCTGAATGGAAGGATTTAACTTTCAAAACGGCTTTTGTGGCTGTGGTGGGAATAGGGGAGACGGCATTACATGTAACCTATCATCCTGAAATGATAGAAAATAATCTTTGTTATAAAATTGAAATTGATGAAGAGCAATACAAAATTCTTATGCACTATGTATTAGAAAGTTTGGAAACGAAAGATGATAAAGAGCCGATTTTAATTCAGACTACCGCACAATATGGAAATACAGATGCCTTCTATGAAGCTTTAGGCTCATATAGTATGCTTTATTCGTGCAATACCTGGACCAATAATGCTTTGAAAAAAGCAAATCTTCCTTCAGGAATTTGGACGGTTTTCGATAAAGGGATATTAAGGTGGTATGGGTATGGAAAGTAAGATATTTATTACATTTTGTAAAAAATATTTGTCATAATGTAACAAGAGTTTTATCTCTAATATTTTAATTATAAAGGTTTTATGAATTATATTTGGGGAATAAACCAAATCATATGAACTTTTATCCTCTTTTTGGACGTTTAGGACGAATTATTATTGCAACTGTTTTATTAATTACAGCTGTAAATTATGTTCAGGAATCTCTGTGCGATATAAAAGTTGTTGAAATCGCTAGGAATATAGAAGGCGAATTTTCAATTCAATTTGATGAGATTGGTGTTAAATTGGCTTTAAATGATAGTACCTTCATGTTAAAGGTTGAAGCCTGATTTTTGAGATTTATTTGCTAATCGAATAAAAAATCCCCTCAGAATTTCTGAGGGGATTTTTATGTATTATAGGTGAGGATTATTTAACCTCTTCGAATTCTACATCTTGTACATCGTCACCACCTTGGTTGTCTGATTGAGATTGACCAGCATCACCTTGTGGTTGTGCACCACCTTGTTGTGAAGCAGCGTACATTTCTTCAGAAGCAGCATTCCAAGCATTTTGTAATTCTGCAGAAGCCGTATCGATGTCAGCGAAATTACGAGCTGCGTAAGCTGCTTTTAATTTCTCTAAACCAGCTTCGATAGGCGCTTTTTTGTCCGCTGAGATTTTATCACCGTATTCTTTCAATTGTTTTTCAGTTGAGAATACTAATGCATCAGCAGCATTGATTTTATCTGCTTCTTCTTTTAATTTTTTATCCGCTTCAGCATTCGCTTCTGCTTCTTGTTTCATTTTTTGAATTTCTTCGTCTGATAAACCTGAAGAAGCTTCGATACGGATATTTTGCTCTTTACCAGTAGCTTTATCTTTAGCAGATACTTTGATGATACCATTTGCATCAATATCAAAGATAACTTCGATTTGAGGAATACCACGAGGGGCAGGAGGAATATCCGCCAATTGGAAACGACCTAAAGTACGGTTTTGTGAGGCCATTGGACGTTCACCTTGCAATACGTGAATTTCTACTGAAGGTTGGTTGTCAGATGCTGTAGAGAATACTTCTGATTTCTTAGTAGGAATAGTTGTATTCGCTTCGATCAATTTAGTGAATACACCACCCATAGTTTCGATACCTAAAGAAAGTGGAGTAACGTCTAATAACAATACATCTTTTACTTCACCTGTCAATACACCACCTTGGATAGCAGCACCTAAAGCAACAACTTCGTCAGGGTTAACACCTTTTGAAGGCTCTTTACCGAAGAATTCTTTTACTGCTTCTACGATAGCAGGGATACGAGTAGAACCACCTACTAAGATAATTTCATCGATATCCGAAGTGCTGTAACCCGCATTTTTCAATGCTGTACGACAAGGGTCGATAGTACGTTTTACTAAATCAGCTACTAAAGTCTCAAATTTAGCACGAGATAATGTACGTACTAAGTGTTTAGGACCTGTAGCATCAGCAGTAATGTATGGTAAGTTGATTTCTGTTGAAGTAGTGCTTGAAAGTTCGATTTTAGCTTTTTCAGCAGCTTCTTTCAAACGTTGTAACGCCATAGCGTCATTTTTCAAATCGAAACCATTGTTTTCTGCTTTGAACTCATCGTTCAACCAGTTAATGATTGTATTATCAAAGTCATCACCACCCAAGTGTGTATCACCGTCAGTAGATTTTACTTCGAATACACCGTCTCCTAATTCAAGAACAGAAACGTCATGTGTACCACCACCACAGTCGAACACTACGATTTTCATATCTTTGTTTGCTTTGTCAAGACCGTAAGCTAAGGCAGCAGCAGTAGGTTCGTTGATAATACGTTCTACTTTCAAACCTGCGATTTCACCAGCTTCTTTCGTTGCCTGACGTTGCGCATCGTTAAAGTAAGCAGGCACAGTGATTACCGCACGAGTTACTTCTTGACCTAAATAATCTTCAGCAGTTTTCTTCATTTTCTGAAGCGTCATAGCTGAGATTTCTTGAGGTGTATATTTACGGTCATCAATCTCCACACGAGGAGTATTGTTGTCACCTTTTACTACTTTGTATGGAACATGTGAGATTTCTTTTTGAGCTTCGTCAAAAGAAGTACCCATGAAACGTTTGATAGAATAAATCGTTTTGTGTGGGTTAGTGATTGCTTGACGTTTTGCAGGATCACCTACTTTACGTTCACCACCATCTACAAATGCTACGATAGAAGGAGTAGTACGTTTACCTTCGTTGTTAGCAATTACTACTGGCTCGTTACCCTCCATTACAGCAACACATGAGTTCGTAGTTCCTAAGTCGATTCCTATTATTTTAGACATATTATGAATATTGTTTTTTACTAATTTTAAAATTTGATAAGTATATAACAACCCTTGTGCCAACAACTATTCTGCCTCAAAAATGTAATATAATATCACAAAATGTCTTAAAAATGCCACATTCATGTGACAAATTGTCTTCGATTAGTAAATTAATTGTTCTTGAATCTGTCTTCTTGCCGTATTACTGTCACGTCCACGTTGAAAAATTCTGCCAAAACTTTTGACAAAATCGTCCAACGTTATCGCACTTGCCTTTTTGTCTTTCCAATCGTTAGGAGTGGTATCATTGGTATAATCTACTTTTGTTGCCCAATACTGAATATGCATTTCTGGAATAGCCAAACCTAATATCATTCCTGGTAATCCACTACTCAAGGCAGGTCCTGCTGATACAGGAATTTGGTCCGTGTAAAAGGCTACTAAGTATAATGAATCCGGAGTAGATCCATTGACGCGTCTACATTCAAAACCTGCAATTTCTCTATACTCGTCTGTGAATCGCCAAGTGATATTGTTTAAGCTGTCCGAAATAATATATTTTTCGTCAATTTCCAATTGTACATTGCTAGTTCCTTTTTTTAGATCTTGATAAAATACTTTTGAATTATTGTTGACCCTTCCGCGAGGAGCACCACCTACTACATTCATCTGCATAGCACCTCCACGACCTCCACCAAAATTTCCTCCTCTGGCACCACCACCAGCTCCACCTCTTATATTCATTCTGTTTCCCGAATTATTTGAAGCACTACTTTCTTCAGCAGAAGGATCTATTGTCAAAACGGTACTGTTTTCATCAAAATAAAGAAGCATCTTTTGAGTGGTTGATTCTGGCATATTATCCAAGCTGAATCCACCACCACCGCCACCGAATCTCATCATCATTGATGGATCAACATTTTGTGTCATACTACGCATGCGTGCTTTGGTAAAGGTTACTTTATCAAAAGCAATTTTTCCTCTGGTGCCAAAATAGGCGTATTGTGCTTGGGTGTATGAGATGCTTAATAGTAATATGAGCGTTGTTATAATTTTAGTCATTACTTTTCTTTCCTAAATTTTTGTTAAAATCCCATTTCAATCCAAATAATACATATCGCGTCAACATAAGTTGAGTAGATTCCGAAAATTGTGTGTCCGATACATTTCTATTCGTCGTATTGTAGGTTTTGAAAATATCAAATGCTTTTATGCTAGCTACTAAACTTTGATTTTTTAATAGCTTTTTACTCAATTCTACATTGGTATAAAATTGTTGAATACTTTCTTTGTACAATTTTGTTGCACCTTCTATGCTGTAATTAATATGTGTCGTAATATTAAATTGTTTTGGTAAAAAATATTTTAAGAAGGCGCTACCTCCTGTACTCAAATTGGTGTAATTTAAATCCTGCTGAAGGCTGTTTCGTTGGTTATTAGCATTTACGCGCCAATTGAAGTCGTAATCCAAACCTTTAGAATCTTGTTCATTGAAGCTGAATCCTGTAAGGATGGAAGCATTTTGGGTGTTATTTAATTCATATTGACCTTGATTGTCTCTTGAACCATCCTGAGAATATCTGGTGTAAGTAAAGCCATTTGTATAGTTAGCTCCAGAGAAAATGTTGAATTGTACTTTGCGATCAAAGATAGGTTTGCCATAGTTTGTATTCAAGCTTGCATTCCAACTTGTTTTGCCCATTACATTCACATAAGTGCTAGTAGTCAAAGTATCCGTTACCGTACGTTTATTTACAATTGGGTTATTTTTAAAAGCTATGGATGAATTAATGTTCCAACTGGTGCCTTTTAATAAACTCATAGTATTATAATTCAATCTGAAACTGTTGTTTACAGCGCGTTTCAAATTCGGATTACCTTCTTGCACAAAAATAGGCGAAGTTTGTGGCTGTGTAGGTTGCAATTGAGAGAATGACGGTACATCAAAGTTATTTTGATAGGAAGCATTAATGTTCTTACGGTTTGATATTTTGTAATTACCATTAATATTTAAATCATTATCCCAAAACGTTCTGTCCAAATCGATATCATGGTAAGAATCATTTAGCGATTGATCCCTATAATTTGTCCTATTGGATAAGGAAAAATTAAATTTCTCTGCATTGTAATTTAAGTTCGCTACTACGCTTTGGTTGCTGGTTTTGTTTATTAAGTTTTGTGAATATTGTTCATCTAGTGTTCTGCCTGTAGCTGTATTATTAAATGCATCAACTTTATTCGTGTTGTTGTTGTAGCCAAAATTATAGCCTAAAGTAAAATGTAATTGTTGCGTTATTCTGTCAGAGAATTGAAGCTGCGTAGAAAAATTATTTCTGTTATTGTCCGTAAAACGATTCTGATCGACAATAGTTTCTCTATTAGTCTCATACAAGTAAGTGCGTTGAAAAACATCGCTTTCTTGATTTGATTGACTTATTTCATTGTTTAGATTCAAGTTTATTGAACGACCATTCTTATTTAAGCGTTTGCGGTAATTAATGCGAATTTCGTTCGAGAGGTCATCTCCAAAATTACTATTTGTGCTATTGTAATCTCGAACAGAATCGGTTTCATTATTAAGCATAAGGCTTTTGGAGCCACTAAATCCTGTATTTTGGGATTTGTTTGCATTTACATGCACCTCCATATTGGAAGTCGAATCAATTCTCCATCTAAATTGTGATCGTATATTGTGGGACTGATTCGCATTTTCGTTGTTGGATGTACTGTTTGTTTCTTGGATTTTATCCGCTGAAACTATTTCTTTATTATAACTCTCACGCTCATTTCTATTGCTGGCATCATTGAAGTTATAATTCGCGTTGACATTTACCTTTTTATTAAAAAGTTGATTTTCGTAGTTCGCGCCCACTGAAGTGTTTTTTGGCTCACCTGTAATCTGGCTATTCATGCGAAGGCTTCCTTCACGACCACCAGAGGAAGCGCCCATATTATTGGTGTTGGCTGTGATACCAATCCGTTCAGTTCGGTTGAATTTGGCAGCAAAAAGATTTGCCGTATACAACTCTTCGGTGCCCACATGACCTTCGACATTGCCGAAAATTCCTACACGAGCTTCTTCTTTAAGAAGGACATTGACCGTTTGGAAACGTTGTCCATCGTCAATACCTGTCAATTCAGCTTGCTCGGATTTACGTTCATAAACTTGTACTTTATCTACTGCGTCCGCACGAATATTACGAATGGCAATTTTAGGATCGTATCCGAAAAATTCCTCGCCATCAATTAATACTTTGGAAACAGATTTGCCATGTGCTGTAATTGCTCCCTCACCTGAAACAGTTAGCCCCGGAAGTCTTCTTAATAAATCTTCTAGCTTGGCATTTTTTTCAGTTTCGAAACTTCCAGCATCATATTCTATGGTATCTCCTTTAATACGGATCGGGATTTTTCCAGTTACCACCACTTCTTCTATCAGGTTGGCTTGAGAGCTCAAAAGAATATTTTCTAAAGTGGTATTCTTATTCAGTTTGACGGGTTGGGAATACAATTCGAATTGGGGGTAGGATACAATTAGTATGTAATCCTCTTGATTAATTTTCTTGAACTCGAAATTTCCGTTTTCATTTGCTCGCGTATGATATTTTAAAATAGAATCTTGATTTAATAAAATTATCGTAGCGTTGGTAAGTGGTGTATTATCTGCCTTGTCGAGAATCCGTCCGTTTAAATTGGATTGCGCTAAGGCAAGGTTTGAAATTAATATTCCTAAAAAAAATAAAAAAGTACTTTTCATTCACAATGGTTCTTGGTTGCCAAAATTAGATATAAAGAGTTGTAAAAGGTTTAATCGAGATGCAACAATATAATGACAAAAATTTATTAATAATGAGGTACTTTTGCGGAGATTATAAAATTACATAGCTATATGAACTTTGAAGATTACTTAAATTATTTCGAACAAATCATTTTACATCCTGAGAAATATCCTGTTTATCAAGATCCGAACTATTATAATTATGCAAAACTAAATTGGTCAAGAACCAACCGTTGGTTGAATAAATTCGAGCCATCAGACGATACTAAAGCGGTGATTGCAGCGATAAAAGAACCGCAAACTTGGATTATTATTACAGAGCCATGGTGTGGCGATGCGGCACATTCCGTACCTCAGTTGATTAATATCGCGGAAATTAATCCAAATATCAAAGTTGAAATTCATTTGCGTGATGAAGAGCCGTTTTTGATTGATAATTATTTAACGAATGGAGGTAAGTCAATTCCAAAATTAGTTATCAGAAATGAGAAGAATGAAGATATTGCTGTTTGGGGTCCTCGTCCCGAAAAGTTGCAAGAGGTATTTTTACAATGGAAATCCGAAGGCCTAGAATTCGATGGGATAAAAGAATTGCTTCAAAAATGGTACAATGCGGATAAAGGTGTTGAAATACAAAATGATATTGTAAAATTATTATCTTTAGTACAACAATCTTAAAATCAATGCATATTGAAGAGCTAAGAGAATATTGTTTAGGTCTAGCGCCTTCGGTGACAGAAGAAATGCCTTTTGGACCTGATACGCTAGTTTTTAAAATTGGTGGTAAAATATTTTTGTTAGTTGGTCTTGATCAAGTTCAAGATTTGAGCTTCAATGTAAAATGTGATCCAGAATATGCCGTAGAACTAAGAGAAAAATATGAGCAGACCGTAATACCGGGCTACCACATGAATAAAAAACATTGGAATACGGTTTATATCGGGAGAGAACTGCATGATAAGCAACTCCAGGAATTGATAGATCACAGTTATGAATTAGTGGTGAAATCTCTTCCAAAAAGTGTTCGAGATAGCATATAAAATAATAAGAGCGGTAATCTTAGGATTGCCGCTCTTGTCTTTGTTACATTTTCAAGCCAATTTCTCTTAATCTTTCGTCTAAGTATTGACCAGCTGTGTAATCTTCATAAGCTTTTGGATATTCTTCAGAAATACATGAATCCAAACAAGCTAAGCTCATGCTTGCTTTAGGATGTAAGAAGAATGGGATTGAATAACGTGAAGTTTTCATCAATTCACGAGGAGGGTTAACCACTCTATGCGTTGTTGATTTCAACTTATTGTTTGTTAAGCGTTGTAACATATCTCCCACATTGATTACGATGTCTTCTCCTTTAGCTTTGATAGGGAACCAATCTCCATCTTTAGTCAAGACTTCCAAACCATCGGCACTAGCACCAATTAATAATGTAATCAAGTTGATGTCCTCGTGCGCGCCAGCACGTACAGCATCTGGAGCAAGTGCATCAGGATCTTCAATTGGGAAATAGTGAATAGCTCTTAGAATAGAATTACCGTTGATAACAAATTTTTCAAAGTAATCTTCTTCTAAATCTAGGTATGAAGCAATCGCTTTTAGTAAATTGCGTCCTGCATCTTCTAATTTTTTATAAATCTCGGCAGTGATTTCGTTAAAACGAGGTAATTCTGCCACTTGTGGATTGTCTGGAAAATCAGCTTTGGAATACTCTTCACCAACAATAGTTTGTCCTCTTTGCCAGAATTCTTTTAAATCTGGTACCTTAGCGTCTTTCGCTTTTTCTCTTCCTTTGCTCGTGTAGCCACGTTGACCAGCCAATTCTGGGTATTCGTATTGATCCTTTATTTCTTGTGGAAGATCAAAGAATTCTTTCACAACTTTATAAAGCTCATCAATTAATTCTGGGCTAAGTCCATGATTTGCAATGGTAACGAAACCCGTTTCATTGAAAGCTTTACCAATATCTTGTACAAATTGAGCGCGCTGTTCGGCTGTACCTTGCGTATAATGTTGCAAGTCTAGTCGAGGAATATTTACTAGTGCCATAGTTTTGTGTTTGTTTTTGCAAAGTTAATGGATTATTAACAGAATGCGTATTGATTATGTTTATAACCTATTATATATTTGGCGTAAATTATAGATAATCAGTGTTTAAAAGTTTTCCACATCTGAAATTACTATAATTATATCATTAACCAATTAAGTGCTTGATTCTTTTCAGACACTTTTTTATTAAAAATGCAACTTTATTCTTGAATTATTGAATTCTAATGTATAGATTTGTTATGCTTGCATAATAAACTTAGGTGTACCATTTATCCAAATCGACTATGAGCCAGAACAAAACGATTGACTATTTTTTGAAAGCCGCATGGCAAACTGTAGCAAATAAGTACAATACAATAGCTACACAGTATGGGTTTACACAGGCCGCAGGATATATTTTGATTAATATCCATAGAGAAGGAACTCCTGTGTCACAGATTGCAAATTCTACAGGTGTGAAGACAACTTCATTGTCTCGTGTACTGGCGAATTTGGAGAGTTTAGGATTTATCTACCGTGAAGCAAGCGATGTAGATAAACGTTCTGTGAAAGTATTTTTAACGCCATTAGGGGTTGAAAAAAGAAAAATAGCAAAAGATGTTGTAAAAGGCTTCAATGAATTTTTAGATGCACAATTCTCAGAAAAAGAAAGACAACTTCTGGCGAATATGCTTGTTAAAATAAATGATTTGGCAAATAAGTACGAGCCGCAAGTCACATTAGAAGAAAAATGATAACTATATAAACTTATGAAGAGAAGTATTAAAAAAGTAGCTGTGTTAGGTTCGGGGGTGATGGGCTCACGTATCGCATGCCACTTTGCTAATATTGGTGTAGAAGTGTTGCTCTTGGATATTGCTCCGAGAGAATTACTACCCGCCGAAGAAGCAAAAGGGCTGACACTCGAAAGTGCTGCGGTACGCAATCGTATCGTCAATACCTCACTCGAGACTGCCATTAAATCTAATCCAGCGCCTCTATTTAGCAAATCCTTCGCTAAGCGAATACAAACTGGGAATTTTGAGGATGATATGTCCAAAATTTCACAAGTAGACTGGATTATCGAAGTAGTAGTCGAACGATTAGATATAAAGAAATCAGTGTTTGATCAGGTAGAAAAATATCGCAAGCAAGGTACCCTGATCACTTCAAACACTTCGGGTATTCCTATTCATATGATGAATGAAGGACGTTCAGAAGACTTTAAGGCTCATTTTTGTGGTACACACTTTTTTAATCCTCCGCGATATCTGCAATTGCTAGAGATTATTCCAACTGCAGATACCAAGAAAGAGGTAGTCGATTTCCTAATGGAGTTTGGCGATAAGATGTTGGGTAAAACGGTGGTATTATGCAAGGATACACCAGCATTTATAGGTAATAGGATAGGTGTTTATTCGATGTTAGCTTTGACACATTTGGTTGATCAATTGGATTTAACAGTCGAAGAAGTCGATAAATACACAGGTCCAGCTATGGGACATCCAAAATCTGCTACTTTCCGTACAGCGGATGTTGTAGGTTTAGATACTTTAGTCAATGTAGCGAATGGGTTGGATCAGAATGCACCAAATGATGAAGCCAAAGGTGTTTTCAAATTGCCTGCTTACATTACCAAAATGGTGGAAAATAAATGGCTGGGAGAAAAAACGAAAAAAGGTTTTTATGAAAAGGTAAAAGCTACGGATGGTAGTTCTGAAATTTTGTCTTTGAACTTAAAAACTTTGGAATTTGGCTCGCAGCAAAAAGTGAAATCTTCAACACTAGAAGCGACTAAATTGGTTGAAGACATTCGCAAGCGTATGAAAGTATATGAGCAAGGAACAGACAAAGCGGCTACGCTTTTCCGCGCGATGCACTATCCATTGTTTGAATATGTTTCTAAGCGTGTTCCTGAAATTACGGATGACTTTTTCCGTATTGATGATGCCATGCGTGCAGGTTTCGGCTGGGAAATAGGCCCATTTGAAGTTTGGGATGCATTAGGTGTACGTGAAACTTTAGCTAAAATTCAGGCAGAAGAAAAGCGCCTTCCAGGTCAAACGGGTGAAGTAGCACAGTGGGTGCATGATATGTTAGCCTCAGGTGCTGAAAGTTTTTATAAGGTAGAAAATGGTGTTCGCCATTATTATGATATAGCAAGCAAATCGTATAAACCAATTCCGGGGACGGAAGAATTAATTGTATTAGACCATATTCGTGATTCTAAAACGATTTGGAAAAATTCTGGTGTTTCCATTATTGATCTGGGTGATGGAATCATTAACTGTGAATTCCATACCAAGATGAATACTATCGGTGGCGATGTGATTCAGGGAATCAACAAGGCTATTGATCTAGCGGAAAAGGAATACCGTGGATTGGTGATTTCAAATGATGGTAAAAATTTCTCTGCTGGCGCGAATATCGGTATGATATTCATGATGGCAGTGGAGCAAGATTACGATGAGTTGAATATGGCGGTTCGTATGTTCCAAAATACAGCGATGCGTCTTCGTTATTCTTCGATTCCTGTAGTTGCGGCTCCTTTCCAATTAACATTGGGCGGAGGTTGTGAGTTTTCTATGCATGCCGATTTCGTGCAGTTGCACGCTGAGACATATATGGGATTGGTTGAATTTGGTGTTGGTGTAATTCCAGGTGGTGGCGGTTCAAAAGAATTTGCATTGCGTGCTTCGGATGAATACAAGCCAGAGCAAATCGTTCAGACTACTTTAAAAGATAGATTCTTGACTATAGGTCAGGCTAAAGTGTCAACTTCGGCTGTTGAAGCATTCGAGTTAGGTTATTTGCAACAAGGAAAATATGCGATTACGATGAATCGTGCGCGATTATTGGCTGATGCAAAAGCAAAAGCGATTGAATTGGCAGATGCGGGTTATATACAGCCGATTCCACGTACGGATATCAAAGTATTAGGTAACCAAGGTTTGGGAATTGTTTATGTGGGAGCTGACTCAATGCGTGCTGGTAAATACATTTCAGATCACGACAAGAAAATATCCGAAAAACTAGGTTATGTGATGTGTGGGGGCGACCTCTCTGCACCAACGGAAGTTTCGGAACAATACTTACTCGACTTAGAACGCAAAGCTTTCTTAGAATTATGTGCCGAACGCAAAACATTAGAGCGTATACAGCATATGTTAACTAAGGGTAAGCCTTTGAGGAATTAGTCTTGGAGTATTGAGTATTAAGTAGTGAGAATTGAGTATGCATAAGTTCCGCGAATTGGTTGTTTGGCAAAAGGCTATGGATTTAGCCACCTCAGTATATCTGAGCACTGAAAACCTACCTATCACGGAAAAGTTTGGTCTTTTAAGCCAAATTAGAAGATGTGCTGTTTCAATTTGTTCTAACATTGCTGAAGGTGCAGGACGAAACACAAAAGGTGAATTTATTCAGTTTTTGGGAATGGCAAACGGTTCGGAGTATGAATTGGAGACACAATTAGAACTGCTTAATAGATTGAAGTATATAGATGATTCGATTAAGAATAAACTATGTGATGAAGTAGAAGCTGTACAAAAGATGCTTTACAATTTAATGAAATCAATAAAGTAATCTCAATACGCAATACACATTACGCACTACTAAAACACAAACAAATGGAAGCATATATAGTAGCAGGATATCGTACCGCAGTAGCGAAGGCGCCGAGAGGTGGTTTTCGGTTTATGCGTGCAGACGATTTAGCAGCAGAAGTTATAAAACATTTAGTGGCATCAGTGCCCAATTTAAATAAAGATGAAATTGACGATGTAATTGTCGGTAATGCGATGCCAGAGGCAGAACAAGGTATGAATATGGCGCGTTTCATTTCCTTAATGGGATTGGATACGGACAAAGTACCTGGCGTGACAGTTAATCGTTACTGTGCATCAGGATTAGACACCATTGCCACAGCTACAGCTAAGATTAAAACCGGCATGGCGGATATTATTATCGCTGGTGGTGCTGAGGTGATGTCAGGAATGCCGTTTGGAGGTTGGAAAATTGTTCCAAATCCAAAAGTAGCAAAATTCCATCCCGATTGGTATTGGGGAATGGGCTTAACAGCGGAAGCTGTAGCTCATGACTTCAAGGTTTCACGTGAAGACCAAGATGCTTTTGCCTTAAAATCACACCAAAAAGCTGTAAATGCTATAAAGAGTGGGGTCTTCAAAGATGAGATCGTTCCGATTAAAATCAAAGAAAACTACATCAAAGATGGAAAAATGGCGTCTCGTGAATATGTTGTTGATTCAGATGAAGGTCCTCGTGCGGATTCTTCATTAGAAGCTTTGGCGAAGCTAAGACCTGTATTTGCGGCAGATGGAGTCGTTACAGCTGGTAACTCTTCGCAAACTTCGGATGGAGCAGCCTTTGTGTTGGTAATGTCTGAACGTAAAGTAAAAGAATTGGGGTTAAAGCCAATTGCAAAATTGATTTCTTATGCGGTAGCAGGTGTACCCCCACGTATCATGGGAATTGGTCCTATTGCAGCGATTCCAAAAGCTTTGGAAATGGCTGGTTTGAAAAAAGAGGATATAGATTTGTTCGAATTGAACGAAGCTTTTGCTTCACAATCTTTAGCCGTAATCCGTGAGTTAGGTTTGGATGAATCCAAAATTAACGTTAACGGAGGCGCAATAGCTTTGGGGCATCCTCTGGGCTGTACTGGTGCGAAATTGACTGTTCAGGTGTTGAATGAGTTGAAACGTCGCGGAGGAAAATATGGCATGGTAACTATGTGTGTGGGAACAGGTCAAGGCGCAGCAGGAATTTTTGAATTATTAGACTAGGGTAAGAGCAAGGACGAAAGGAAAAAAGAGTAAAGATGAATTTCGGATGCACAATTTTAGGAAACTTACGATTTGGCTTAAGGCTATACAACTGACTAAAGATATTTACTTAGTTGTAGGTGAGATGTCGAATGATGAAAAGTTCGGTTTGACAAGTCAAATAAAAGGATGCAGTGTATCTATTCCATCGAATATAGCTGAAGATTCGTCTCGTTCTTCAAATAGAGTAATTTAGTCACTTTTTAAAAATAGCTTTAGGCTCCTGTTTTGAGAAACACAATTAATATTATAAAAAGAATTAGGTTTATTAAATAGTAATCAAGTTGACCTTCTGATAACGAAGGTAATAGAAATAGAAAAGGGGATATCGCAACTTATCAAAAATTTAGAATCTAAGATATAAAGTCCTTATTCCTTTATCTTTTCTCCTTAACCATTATAAAATATGAGCAACAATACAACAATCAAAGGGGGAGAGTTTGTTATTAAAGAAACTCCATATACAGATATTTTTATTCCAGAAGAATTTGATGAAGAAGCACAGATGATTCGTCAAACCTGTTTAGATTTCTTAGATACAGAGGTATTAAACAAGTTGGATGCCATTGATGCACAGGAAGAAGGTTTGATGCAAAGTTTACTAGACAAATCTGGTGAATTGGGTATGTTGGGTGTGTCGATTCCAGATGAGTACGGCGGTTTTGGTAAAAGCTTCAATACTTCTATGCTAGTAGCGGATGCTGTAGGTGGAGGTTTCTCTTTTGCCGTTGCATTATCAGCGCACACCGGTATTGGTACGTTGCCAATTTTATATTACGGTAACCCGGAGCAAAAAGCGAAATACATTCCGAAATTGGGAACTGGGGAATGGAAAGCTGCATATTGTTTGACAGAGCCAAATTCTGGTTCTGATGCTAATTCGGGACGTACTTCGGCAAAATTAAATGCTGAAGGAACACATTATTTGATTAACGGTCAAAAAATGTGGATCACTAATGGTGGATTTGCAGATATTTTTATCGTCTTTGCAAAAATCGATGATGATAAAAATCTTACAGCTTTCATCGTAGAGAAAGATTTCGGTGGTATAACGATGAATCCAGAGGAACACAAATTAGGTATCAAAGGTTCTTCTACACGTCAGATTTTCTTCAACGATTGTCCTGTTCCGGTTGAAAATATGCTTTCGGAGCGTGAAAATGGATTTAAAATCGCTGTAAATATCTTAAATATTGGTCGTATCAAATTAGGTGCTGCGACTATTGGTTCGGCTCGTTCGGTTATTTCGAGAGCTGTGAACTATGCAAATGAGCGTGTACAATTCAATTTGCCTATTTCAAAATTCGGCGCTATTCGCTATAAATTAGCTGAAATGGCTACGCGTTTGTTCGCGACAGAATCGGCGGCTTATCGTGCTGGACAAAATATTGATGATGCATATGATGCTTTAGTAGCTGGTGGTATGGATGAAGCAAAAGCTAAATTAAAATCCGTAGAACAATTTGCTATCGAATGTGCGATTATCAAAGTTTGGTGTTCTGAGATGTTGGATTACGTGGTAGATGAAGGTGTACAAATCTATGGTGGAATGGGTTATTCTGCAGAAGCACCGATGGAAAGAGCCTATCGCGATTCACGTATCAATCGTATTTTTGAAGGTACGAACGAAGTTAACCGTTTGTTGGTTGTGGATATGTTGTTGAAACGTGCGATGAAAGGTGAATTAGACTTAATGGGCCCTACGCAAGCAGTAGCTAGTGAATTGATGTCTATTCCTGACTTTGGTGAAGAAGATGATAAACCATTTGCGGCAGAGAAAAAAAACATTGCAAACTTGAAAAAAGCAGGTTTGCTAGTAGCTGGTGCTGCGGTGCAAAAATTAATGATGTCTTTAGCGAAAGAGCAAGAGATCTTAATGAATATTGCTGACGTGATTGGCTACGTTTATGTTGCAGAATCGGTGTTATTGCGTGCTGAAAAATTGTATTACACGAAAGGCGAAGAAGCGTCTTCACTTGCTACCGATATGGCTCGTGTGTATTTGTATACTACTATTGATAAAGTCAATGTAGCAGCAAAAGAAGCATTATATTCATTCGGCGAAGGTGATGAACTAAATATGATGTTAGTGGGTATACGCCGTTTTACCAAAGCTCAACCTTTCAATGTGAAAGAAGCACGTCAACGTATTGCACGTAAATTGATAGAAGAAAATAAGTACTGTTTTTAAGAATAAATAGTTTTATTTAAGTTGATTAATTATAGAGGCCCGCTAAGAAGCGGGCTTTTTTGTGCCCATTAAGAGAATTTAAACTATAAATTATTGATACTAAAATTTTATTAATGTTAATTTATTAAAATAAGTATTTGAAATTGAGGTGTTTACTTAATAATGTATATAAAATCTATAAAATTAGTAGACTTTTTATTTTTTGTTTTTATATTTGCATCGTCATGTATGTAAGTACTTAACAATAAGCTATTAATCAACCATAAATAAAAATTTAAAAAATGACACAATTTTATAAAGAACAATACAAAGAATTGGTAGTGAGGACAATAGAATTTAAACAAAATCTTTATCAAGGAAGGATGCGAATGCGTAGATAGTTTCTTTTCCCTTATGTATATAGATAGGGGAAGTGTGAGGCTTCCCCTTGATTTTGTTAATAATGAACAAGTTTTCAATTGGCGTTGTCACTTGTAATATTCACTACTAAACGATTTAAAATTATGAATTATAAAGCTATTTATAGCATATCTTTTGGATTATCTTTATTGCTAGGTACTGCTGGAGCAGTGCAAGCACAACAAAAAGATCCTAAACCTATTATCAATGCTTCTTTAATCGGTACAATTATCGATGCTGACACCAAAGAGCCTATTGCAGGTGTTACCGTACAGTTGGATGCAGTAACTCACCAAGTTAAAACAGATAGAGATGGTAAATTTCAATTTGTAACTGGTCAAAAATTACCATTTACGGTTATCGTATCATATTTGGGATACGAAACCCAAAAATTAGTTATAGAAACTTCACCTGCTGTCATTGAATTAAAACAAAGCGTAAATTCCTTGGAGCAAGTTTTCGTAACTTCCCGCCGTCGTACAGAACAAATTCAGGATATTCCGATTCCCGTATCTCTAGTACGAGCTAGTGTTATTGAAGATGCAGGTGCTTTCAATGTTAACCGTATTAAAGAAGTTATTCCTTCTGTCCAATTATATGCTTCTAATGCACGTAATACGACCTTAAATATACGTGGTTTGGGCTCTACTTATGGATTAACAAACGATGGAATTGATCCTGGTGTAGGTTTTTACTTAGATGGTGTGTATTTAGCACGTCCAGCAGCTACCGCATTGGATTTTATTGATATCGAGCAAATCGAGGTGTTGCGTGGCCCTCAAGGTACTTTATTCGGAAAGAATACCACTTCGGGTGCATTTAATATTACCTCACGTCTTCCATCATTTGTTCCAGGAGCTAACTTTGAAGTGAGCTATGGTAACTACGGTTATGTGCAAGGTAAAGCTTCGATCACAGGTCCAATTGTGAAAGATAAATTGGCGGCAAGAGTTTCTTTTTCAGGAACACAACGTGATGGTCTATTATACAATGTGCACTATGACCGTCAAATCAATGATATCAATAACTTAGGTCTTCGTGGACAATTGTTATACACACCTTCTGAAAATTTGAAGGTTACGTTGACGGGTGATAGAAGTATTCAAAAACCTGATGGTTATGGATGGGCTGTGGCTGGAGTAGTACAAAACCAACGTTCGGAATACAGACAATTCAATAAGATCATTGAAGATTTAGGGTATGAAATTCCTTATAAGAGCGCTTTTGAACGTAAAGTTGATTTAGATACACGCTCGAAGGCAGATAATGAATTAGGTGGGGTTTCTTTAAACTTCGATTACAAAATAGGTAACGGTACATTGACTTCCACTTCAGCTTGGCGCTATTGGAATTGGGTACCATTAAATGACCGTGATTATTTAGGAATTCCAGTATATACCATTTCATCTGGTAATTCTACACACGATCAATGGTCTCAAGAATTCCGCTATTCAGGTAATATCAACGAAAAAATCAGTGGTGTAATTGGTGTATTTGGTTTATGGCAAGATCTAAGAACTGATCCTGTACATACTGAAGAAGCTGGAGATGCGCTATGGCGTTTCCAACAGAATAATGCTTCCGCTACTCAATGGGCTCCTGGATTAATTGACAAAGTAGGTATCCGAACAAATTACGGAATCAAAAGTACAAGTTTAGCAGTATTTGGACAGATTGATTGGGCAATAACAGATAAAATTCACGTATTACCAGGTTTACGCTATAATTATGATAAGAAAGTAGCAGATTACGATCGTAAGAAATATATCGAAAATAATATTCAATATACAGAAGCACAATTAGCTGCAGTAAATAGTATCTATTCAAATCAACAATTTGATATAGATGCAGATGCTGGTAATTTATCGGGACAATTGTCATTACAATATAAATTCAATCCGAACTACAATGCTTTCGTGACTTATTCCAAATCTTACAAACCTATTGGTATCAACGTGGGAGGTTTGCCCGTGATTGATGGAAAAGTGGCAACAGAATTAGCAGAAGTAAAACCTGAATCTGTAAATCACTACGAATTTGGGGTGAAAACCAACCCTACGCGTAATGCTTTCTTAAACTTGACAATTTTCCAAACAAATATTAAAGATTACCAAACACAAGTACAAACACCAGACCCAGGCGTAAATAGAGGTTATTTGGCAAATGCTGAAAAAGTAAGCGTAAAAGGTTTGGAATTAGACGGTAGTATCCGTGCAAGTAAATATCTACGTGTAAATGCTGCTTTTGCTTATACCGATGGTAAATACGATTCATTCACGAATGCACCAGTTCCATTGGAAGAAGTAGGTGGAGCACAAGCCTTCAAAGATGTTTCAGGAGGTGAATTGCCAGGTCTTTCTAAATATTCTTGGACTATCGCTCCAGAATTTACGGTAAAAGGGGATTTATTGGGGCTTCAAGGTAACTACTTCTTAGGCGTAGATGCATTTTATCGTTCGAAATTCTCATCTAGTCCGTCGCCATCACAATATTTAAATATTGATGCATATTCCTTGGTTAATGCGCGTTTAGGGTTCCGTGCAAGTAATGGTCTCTCAGTTATTGCTTGGAGCAGAAACATAACAAATAAAGATTATTACGAGCAATTACTAGCTGCTCCCGGCAACTTCGGTCAATATGGTGGTGTAGTGGGTGATCCACGTTCATATGGTGTGACTTTACGTTACAATTGGAGATAATAATTCGGTTAATTCACTCAATTAATATGCTAAGACATGAGTAATAAAGTTCAAGCTATTGACGTTCCGACACCTTTGGTGAAGAAGAAAATACTATCGCCTATAGTAGGATTGATATTATTATTGAAAGTAGTTATTATCGCTTATTTTGGATATATGCTTGTTCAGGCAGTACAGAATAATACGGTAAATTTCGACAGCACATTCTTCTTATTTATTGTTGCAGGATTCTTTGCACAGCTGATAGATGGAGCTTTAGGTATGGCCTATGGCGTGAGCTGTACAACTTTATTAATCAGTCTTGGAATATCACCAAAATTAGCATCTGCAAGTGTGCATACTTCGGAGATTTTCACTACAGGAGTATCTGGATTGTCTCATATCAGATTTAATAATTTAGACAAGAAGCTTTTCTTCAAAATAGTTTTTACAGGGGTTTTGGGTGCATCTTTGGGGGCGTATTTGCTGTCAGATTTAATTGATGGCGCAGTAATAAAACCTTATATATCTGTTTATCTTGTTTTCTTGGGAGGCTATTTAATTTATAAAGCTATTCGCAAAAATGTGGAAGGCAAACCTAAAAGAAAATATGCGCCAGTACTTGCACTATTTGGTGGATTGTTGGATGCAATAGGTGGCGGTGGCTGGGGACCGATTGTTACTTCTAACCTTTTGAGTCAAGGGCATAATCCACGCAAAACTATAGGTACAGTAAACACAGCAGAATTTTTCGTAACATACTTTGCTACTATAGTTTTCATTTTCGTTCTTGGAGTTCAGCATTTAGATATTGTTTTGGGATTGGTAATCGGAGGAGTCCTGGCAGCGCCAATTGGGGCTTATGTAGCTTCAAAAGTAAATCCTAAGACCTTATTAATACTCGTAGGAACGTTGGTGGTCCTAACTTCTATATGGAGCTTGATTAATATATTTTTAAAATAATTCTTTACTATCACAACCTTATCAACATGAAAAACAAAGCAAATTCTAAACTAGGGAACAGCGTTAGTAAAGATTTAATCATTCTTTATACTATCTGTTACAAAATGCGAATGCACGCCTAATTAGTTTAATCTACATATATTAAAGTTCTCGGGAGGTGGGCACAACTCTAGAGGCTTTATCAACGGTCATTCATGTAAGCGTTTTGATATCTATAAAAGCTGCTTGTTGTAAATAACTTTAATCTTACTTAAAATGAAAAATAAGAGTGTATTTTTATACGCCCTAGCTATATTATTGTCTATATCGTCGGGCTTTTGGAATCCGATAAAAGCGCAAGAAACAAAACCTATTATCAATGCTTCTTTAGTAGGAACCGTAATCGATGCAGATACTAAAGAACCCATCGAAGGCGCGACTATTCAGTTGGAAGCTGTAACACATAGTGTAAAAACAGATCGCCAGGGAAAATTTCAATTTGTTACAGGGCAGAAATTACCATTCACTGCAACGATATCTTATGTAGGCTACGAATCGCAAATCTTTGTATTCAAAACATCACCTGCAGTAGTAGAACTAAAACCAAAATCTAATGGATTAGATGAGGTGGTAGTAGTAGGGTATGGAACGCAGAAGAAAAAGGACGTGGTAGGTTCCGTTGCTAAAGTGAGTGGTCAAGCTTTAGAGGATATTCAGAGTTCTGGAGTGGACCAACTTTTACAAGGACAAGCGTCGGGTGTTTTAGTTTCTGCTAATTCATCGGTGCCTGGAACAGGTATATTTTTACGTGTTAGGGGTTCAACTTCTATTAATGCTAGCAATAATCCCTTATATGTCGTTGATGGGGTATTCATCAATAATACAAGTCTCCAAACTATAGGAACAGGGGGACAAGAGACTTCTCCTTTAGCGGATATTAACCCTTCCGATATTGAATCAATAGAAATATTAAAAGATGCTAGTGCTACGGCTATTTATGGTGCAAGAGGAGCAAATGGTGTGGTAATTATTACTACAAAAAGAGGTAAGGCTGGGAAAAATAATATTGGATTTAGTCTTTCAAAATCATATTCAAATGCGCCGAAAAAATGGAAAACGTTAACTGCAGAACAGGAAGCAATACTCCAAAATGAAACATGGATAAATGATGGAAAGGATTTTAGTAAAAGACCATTCCGTCCCGTAAGTGATGGAGGTAAAGGAAATCCAGAAGATCTCACTACTTATGATAGAATTGGGCTTATATTTCAAACCGCAGAAAGTGAAAATGTTGATTTATCGCTTAGTGGGGGCAATGAAAAAACGCAGTATTATTTAGGTGGTAGCTTTGCCAATCAAGAAGCTATTGTTAAGCCTGATTGGTTTAAAAGGTATAACATTAAAATAAATCTAGATAACAAGATCACGGAAAAAGTGAAGGTTGGTACAAGTACAAGTTTGGTACGAACGATTCGGAATATGAGTGCCAACGGAAATGTGCCTAATGGAACAGTAAATGGAGCATTATATACTCCATCTTATTATCCAATATTTACAAGCGATGGTAATTATAACCGTCCAGTGTTCTTTGAAAACCCCTTAGCAACTATTAATGAATCAAACTTTAAAGCGGAAGGTTCAAGGGTTATTAGTAACGTATATGGTTCATATTCAATTTTGAAAAATTTAATTTTCAAAACAAGTTGGAGTATTGATTTCAACGAAAACTATGAAAACAACTACTACAATAGTAAAATGTTTTTAGGTCAACCTAATGGGGAGGCTACCTCTGCCACATCACGATTAACTTCTTTGATAAATGAGCAGACACTGTCCTATCTCACAACTATCAATGATAACAACCAATTATCTTTGGTAATCGGAAATACGTTGCAAAAGGAGTCACATGACCTGACGAGTGTCACGGGGATTGGATTTCCATCCGACGAATTTACAAAAATTGCATCTTCTGCAACTCAATATGGTACTTCTAGGTCAACAGCGTCAGCTTTAGTATCCTTTTTTGGGAAGGGAACATATATTTACGCTGACAAATATACATTAGATGCAAGTATTCGTGCAGATGGATCTTCACGTTTTGGAAAGGAAAATAGATGGGCTTATTTTCCATCAATTGGTGGAGCTTGGAGAATTTCCCAAGAATCCTTCTTAGCAGATATTCAATGGTTAAGCGATTTAAAATTAAAGGCAAGTTACGGTATTACAGGAAATCAAAATGGTATAAACGATTTCTCCTCTCGAGGATTGTGGTCGGGTGGCTATAATTACTTAAATGCTTCTGGTATATTTCCTTCTCAATTGGCAAATCCTAATTTGAAATGGGAAACAACTTCGCAGTTTAATGCTGGATTTGAGATAGGATTCATCAAAAACAATTTTAATATCGAGTTCAATTATTACGATAAGTATACTAAAGACTTATTATTGTCCAATCCTATATCTTCTAAATTAGGTTTTAGCTCACAACTATCAAATGTTGGGGAAATGAGCAATAAGGGCTTTGAGTTTGCTTTTAATGGAAAATTGGTTGACAAAGCAAATTTTAAATGGAACACAAATCTTAATATTTCTAGAAATATTAATCTTATTGAGAAGTTAAACTCTACTATTCTATTGAATAGAACAATACTCAAAGAAGGCAATCCTTTATATTCTTTTTATGCACATAAGCAGATCGGTGTAAATCCAGAAAACGGTGAGGTACTTTTCGAAGATTTAAATAATGATGGTTTAGCTACTGATGCTGATTTACAAATTATCGGAAATGCATGGCCAAAATTCACAGGAGGCTTTAATAATGACTTCTTCCTTTGGGACAAGTTGGATATCAAATCTTTATTTTATTTTTCTGTAGGTAACAAAATGTGGAATAATACAAGGTATCGTATGGGGCATGGTGGCTCTAGAAATGATGCTTTTGCTATGTTGGAAGAACAGTTAAATAGATGGCAAAAACCTGGAGATATTACCGATGTACCTAGAATGACTGCTTCGGGAAACAATGCAAGCATTATTCCAAGTCGCTTTATGGAAGACGGTTCCTATTTGCGTCTACGCAATGTTTCCTTAGGATATCATTTTAAAGGAAAAGTGTTAGAGCGTGCTCACATTAAAAACTTAAGACTTTATTTGGCAGCTACGAATCTTTTAACTTTTACTAAATACTCAGGAGTAGATCCGGAAGTAAACACTACAGGAGCTGATCAAAACCAAATTGGTTACGATCAAGCTATTGCTCCTCAACCTAGAACTTTTCAATTAGGTGTTAACTTAACATTATAGTAATGCAAAAAAATCTAATCATAATCACAATATTATTTTTGTTTTCATCTTGTGCCAATTTTCTTGAGGTAGAACCTGAATTGGCTGTAAGTGATGAACAATCGATAACTAATGGAAAAGGAGCCGCAGCCGCGTTGAATGGGGTTTATAACAAATTGGCTTCTGATAGTTACCATGGTGTTTCTTTTCGATTTATTACCAATCTTTCAGGTGATAATTTAAGATGGGTTGGTAACAGTCCTAGTAATCGGGAGTTTGATGTTTTTGAAGTCTTTACTTCTAATTCAAGAGTTGAAAGTTTATGGAATGCCATCTATAGCACGATTAATGGAGCAAACCATATAATCTCTAAGGTGCCTGACATACAGGATCAAGCGTTTACAGATGCGGAAAGAGCTCGCATACTTGGCGAAGCGTATTTTATACGTGCATTGAATTATTTTGATCTTGTACGATTGTGGGGAGGTGTTCCTATAGTAGTGAAACCCACAGGCTCTATAGAAGATGGATTAGGAATTGCTCGTTCGGATAAAGCTGCAGTATATGAACAGATATTATCGGATCTAGAGAAAGCAGAGCAGTATTTAGAACTTACTACCGTTAAGTCGAGAGCATCTAAAGGGGCAGTATGGGCTTTTAGAAGTACACTTTATTTGTATCTGGAAAGATGGCAAGAAGCGGTAAATAATGCAAATAAGGTGATTGAAGAAACTACCATATATCAATTGAATAAAAGCTATTCGGATTTTTACTTATCAAAAAATACTGCTGAATCAATTTTTGAAATTGACTATACTATCAATAACCGCAATAACTATGCGATTAATTGGCTTCCTGGATCTTTAGGAGGAAGAAGAGAATTTTTACCGACGGATGATCTGATAAGTCTTCTTAATAATCCTCTTGTAGGTGGTGATCGCAGGAACTTACTACTATTAGATCAGGATATTTACTATGGTAATATGGATTTTAAACCTGCTACGGGGATTGATCAAGTTTATGTCTTCCGACTTGCAGAAATATTTCTCAATAGAGCTGAAGCTAATGTTAAGCTTAAAAAATTAGCTGATGCAAATAATGACCTGAAAAAGGTACGTGCAAGAGCAAATGTTTCGGAAGTTTCTGATTATGCAAATGAAGAAGAATTAGAGAGACAAATACAATTAGAACGTAGATTAGAATTTGCATTTGAAGGAAAACGATGGTTTGATTTAATAAGAACCAATAAGGCTAAAGCTACATTAGGTATAACAAAAGATTACAAATTATTACTCCCTATTCCGCAACAATTAATCTTTGTTGATAAAGAAATTGAACAAAATGAAGGATACAAATAAAATTATATAAATATGAAAAGTTTAAAAATTTTAATAATTGCATTTGGAATAGTTTCAACTGCATTCGCACAAGGAAAATATACTGTTACGGGTACAAGATTTTTATTGCCTTTATTTGAACAATTTAATGAACCGTTACAAGAAGAAGGATTTGATAAATTATTTGAGGCTACATCTAGAAATCCAAAGGCCGATATTACAGCCACTGCTACACCAAAAGTGCTTCCTGCTGCAAAGGAAGGTTATAAACAAATTGCCTTAGCCAAGATTGTTTATTTACCTGTTGTTAACACAAAGCACCCCGATATTAAAACACTATTGGAAAAAGGTATTCGCGTGGATGAACTTAAAAGTATATTTTTTAAAGACAAGGGAGATGCCGGATTTAAACCAAATTCTAATTTCAATGTATTAACTCGTAGCGCTTGTGCAGCGGTTTCATTTTCTAGTTTTTTAAAGGAGGATATTAAAACGCTTGTCAATGACTATGATAAAATAGAAAATGACAGTTTGTTAATAGATCTTGTTACCAAAGACACCTTAGCCATCACCTTTTTAGATCCTTCTAATATTTATGATATTAACACAGGAAAGATAAAGTATGGAATAACTGTTTTGCCAATAGATTTAAACAATAATGGTACTATAGACAGTGATGAAAACTTTTATTCAGACCGTAAGGTACTAATAGAAAGACTTAAAAAGGATAAAATTGAATTGCCTTCGGGTCTACTAACAGTCACCATATCTGAAAAAGAAAATGCATATTTTTCAAAATATGTGAACTGGGTTAAAGAAAAAGGAGATCCAATCATAGAGAATTTTGGTTTTTTACCACTAAATTAGTTCCATAGTAATTAAACCTTGGCAAAATACGACGCAATAATAGTTGGTTCTGGACCGAATGGTTTTGCTGCTGCAATTACTTTGCAGCAGCAAGGTCTTTCTACGCTTATCGTAGAAGGAGCGGATACCATTGGTGGGGGAATGCGGACGAAGGAACTGACACTGCCAGGATTTAAACATGATGTCTGTTCAGCGATTCATCCGATGGCAATGGCGTCACCTTTTATGCGTTCTATTCCTTTAGAAGCTTACGGTTTATCTTTTGAATATGCAAAATATGAAGCCGCGCATCCATTAATTGATGAAGAAGGAACTGTTTTACATCGCAGTTTGGAAGAAACCATTGCAGAACTAGGAGAAGATGGAGCGTATTACCAGAGTCTAATAGAACCTGTTGTCAAAAACTGGGAAAAGCTAGCGAAAGACACAATGGGACCATTAGGACTTCCTAAATACCCGTTGAATCTTGCGGCATTTGGTGTGCATGCGATTCAACCAGCTTCGTGGTTGGCAAAGCACTTTAAAACCGAAAAAGCAAAAGCCTTATGGGCGGGAATGGCAGCTCACGGTATACAGCCCTTGGATAATTTGACCACTTCAGCAATCGGCTTAGTATTAATGGGAGTAGGACATCGGTATGGTTGGGTTATTCCCAAAGGAGGTTCGCAGTCGATAGCCAATGCATTAGAAGCTTATTATTTATCCTTAGGGGGAAAGATTCAGACTGGCTTCTGGTTGAAGAATAAGTTCGATTTACCAGAACACAAGATTTTATTATTGGATCTTACACCAAAACAATTATTAGATATTGAAGGATTGGGTTTGTCGTCATTGTATACCAAACAATTGCATCGATACAAGCAAGGGATGGGGGTATTCAAAATAGATTGGGCACTTTCTGAAGAAACCCCATTTACCGACTTGCGCGCACGTCAGGCAGCAACAGTACATATCGGCGGAACATTCAATGATATTGCACTCTCAGAATATGATGGTCACCGTGGAAGAGTTTCGGATAAACCCTTCGTACTTTTTACGCAACAAAGTCAATTTGACAAAACTAGGGCGCCAGAAGGGAAACATACGGGGTGGGCATATTGTCACGTGCCCAATAGTTCAACAGTGGATTATACCGAAATAATAGAGAATCAAATCGAGCGTTTTGCGCCAGGATTCAAAGACACCATCTTAGGGAAACATACATTTAGTCCTGCAAAGCTGGAAGCATATAACCCCAATTATATAGGAGGTGATATCAATGGCGGTATCATGGATATTTCGCAATTATATACACGCCCTACACTATCATTTAATCCGCACCGAACATCTAACAAGTCAATTTATATCTGTTCGTCCGCTACCCCTCCAGGTGGTGGGGTGCACGGCATGTGTGGTTTTCATGCTGCTCGATTGGTGTTGAAAGACCATTTTAATATTTCAGTAAATTTATAATGGCGCAGAAAAGAATTGTTTTAGCAGGAGGAACGGGGAATATAGGCAAATTGCTGACCTTGATTTTGATTCATTTGGATTATCAGGTGATAATTTTTAGTAGAAGGGAGCTAAAATCTTCGCATCCTAATATCCGATATATCAAATGGGATGGTGAAAGCCTTGGTAACTGGGTACAAGAGATGGAAGGTATTGATACTCTAATCAATCTGAGTGGAAAATCTATCCAATGTCGCTTCACAGATGATAATAAAAAGATTTTGTTAGAATCTCGCATTGAGCCTACACGAATTCTGGGTGAAGCTATTTCAACTTTAAGTTCTCCACCTCGGTTATGGATTAATTTTTCTGGCATATCCCTTTTCGAAGGTGTAGAAGGATTAAATAATGAAGAATCCACATCCTTTGGAAATACCTTTTTAGCTCATCTTACTCAAGAATGGGAAAAGACTTTTGTCGAAGCTAATACGCCTGCCACAAAGAAAGTAATCTTACGATTGAGTCCAGTTTTATCTACAAAATTCGGTATGTTCAAGGAACTACTGCCGCTGGCAAAACTCGGGTTAGGAGGAAAAGTAGGCGATGGAAATCAGCAAATAGCCTGGATTCACGAACTGGATTTAGTTCGTCTGGTCATGTGGATTATCAATCTTGAATCTCCATCTGCATTGTATCATGCATGTGCTCCCGAGCCAGAATCGAATAAAGAATTTATGAAAAATCTGCGGAAAGCGGCAGGAATGCCTATTGGGATGCCTTTGCCTGCTCTTTTCGCTAAACTTGGAGCTTATTTCAAAGGTGTAGAAAGTGATATGTTGTTACTGACGAACGCTGTTTCGACTACGCGTACTTTGCAAGAAGGCTTTATATTTAATTATCCAAATACTCAAAAAGCATTTGAACATCTAACTAAAAAATAACAATACAATAAATTATGTCAACAAAAAGAATAGCATTTACTGAAGATTGGGTCGTGGTGATTTTGGGATTGGGCTTAGTCCTGGTAGCCTTATTGGGCTTCATCATTCCAAAGCCAAGTTTCAGCTGGGAATCCACTTCAGAATTGACTTCTAAAGTGCTTTCCGTATCGAATTTAACAAAAATTGGAAGCCAATTTATTACCGTTTATATTACAGCGATTTTGGGCGCATTATTACTGAACAAATCTATTAAATCCTTGCTTATCGTTTTTCCGTCGGTTTTTGTATTGACCATTTTTGCCTTGATTTTGGCAGGAAATGCAACCGTAAAAGAATATAACCTCGAAGCCGTAATTTTTGCGTTAGGGATTGGTTTGTTGATTAGCAATACTTTCACCTTACCAGAATGGTTCAAAAATGCATTAAGCACTGAATTGTATGTGAAAATAGGTTTAGTCCTGTTAGGAACTACAGTAATTTTTGGGGACATACTTAAAGCAGGCTCGCTGGGTTTAATACAAGCTTTAGTAGTGGTGATTTCCGTATGGTATTTTGCTTTTTGGATTTGTAAAAAGTTGAAGATCGATAAAGAAATGTCCTTAATGCTGGCAAGTGCGGTTTCGATTTGTGGCGTTTCGGCAGCAATCGCGACATCTGGAGCCATCAAAGGTGACAGCAAAAAATTGTCCTACGTCATCTCTTTGGTGTTAATTACCGCCATTCCAATGATGATTTTTATGCCATACTTAGCTGAATGGATGGGGTTATCACAAGAAGTTACAGGCGCTTGGTTGGGTGGTTCTATCGATACAACAGGAGCTGTGGTAGCTTCTGGTTCACTAGTGGGTGAAGAAGCGTTAAAAATCAGTACTATTGTTAAGTTCTCACAAAATGTATTGTTAGGTATAGCTGCCTTTGCAATTAGCATTTATTGGACTTATGCTAAATCCGTAGACGATGAAACCAAAAAAGAAAAACCTACATTGAAAATCATTTGGGAGCGTTTTCCAAAATTTGTTATCGGATTTGTCTTTGCTTCTTTGCTTTTCTCTTTCGTTATTTCTCCTGAAACAAATAATTTGGTTAAGGAAAGCTTGAAAAGCTTACAGAGTTTGTGGTTTGTTTTAGCATTTACTTCCATTGGCTTGGAAACCAATTTTAAAGACCTTTTCCAACACAGTAATAAAAAACCTTTATATGCATTTTTGATTGCGCAGACCTTTAATATTTTGGTCACTTTAGGGATTGCATTGATATTATTCCAATAATTTTATGGAAAACCGTATCTTAAAGCATCATTAAAGCAAATAAAGTGAATGAACGAAAAGGAGCTTCTATTACAATATAAGGCTACAGGTGGTCTGGATGTATTGGGCAAGTTGTATGCTCCTTATATGTCGTTGGTGTATGGTGTGTGTTTCAAGTATTTACAGGAAGCGGAGCAAAGTCAAGACGCAGTAATGCAGATTTTTGAAGAGCTTATTCCTAAGTTGCGTACACACGAGGTGGATAATTTTAAAAGTTGGCTGCATGTGTACACCAAAAATTATTGTTTGATGCAATTGCGTAGAGACAAACGTCGTCCGCAGGTGGATATAGAAGAAAATCTTTTCGAAAGCGAGCAGAAGTTAAGTGCATTGAATGAGGACAGGTGGGAGGAGAAAGATTTTGAGAAACTCGAAGGTTGTATGCAGACCCTGAATTTTGAGCAGGAACAATGTGTTCGTTTATTTTATTTGGAACAAAAATGTTATAAGGATATCGCAGAACAGACGGGCTTTGACTTGAATAAAGTCAAAAGCGCGATTCAAAATGGGAAGCGTAATCTGAAAATCTGTATGGAGAATAAGAAAAATGGAAAATAATTACCAACTGTCTCGTATTCATAATTATGTACATGGCTTGATGAGCCGTGATGAAATGCATGCGCTGGAGCGAGAAGCATTGGATGACCCATTTTTGCAGGATGCGATAGATGGATACAAATTACAGCAAGGAGTAGATGTCAAGCAATTAAGTCTATTGCAACAACGACTGGCGGAGCGTGTAGAAGTTCAGGCTTCCGAACGTGATAAGCGTTTTTATAGTTGGCAACGATTAGCTATAGCGATGGCAGCGGGCGTGTTGTTTTTAACGGTTTGTACGTTGATTTTAATGCGCTATTTGCCTCAACAAAAAGCATCTGCCTTAACAGAGGTGGAATTGATGGATGATGCTGCTTGGGAGTATACAATTCAGCAGTCAGATGGCAATAATGTAGAACCCTTTGAAGGTTGGGATAATTTTGAATTATATCTATTACAGAATTTGCATCCCGAAAACAAAATTGAAAGCTCGGCTCATATATCGTTTGTCGTTCAAGCTGGAAAAGTTTCGGAATTAAATATCACTGGAATAGATAAGGAAAATAAGATGTGGCTGGAAGATATTATTCAAAACAAATTCAATTGGAAGGGACAGATCGCAAAGTTTGATATTGTTTATAACAAGTTGAATATTAAATAACATTCTATATTGGAATGAGTATGTTTGAGTAATTGTATTTGTTTTAATATATTCATAGTTTGTTAACTTAAATTATGAATAAAAAAACTTCTTTATTAATTATAGGGCTGTTATTTACCTCATTATTTGCTCTTGGACAAGAACAAAGACATCGAATTTTTTTTATTACTGAATTAGATATTGAGGATTTAGTACAGTACGAAGAATTAGGTGTATGGGGGATTTCTTATGATTATCAATTTAAACGAAATCAATATATAGGAGCTTATGTCGCATTAAATAACCATAATCAATTAATAGGTATAGACTATCAATCAAATTTCAACCTAATTGCAGATAGATTAAAATTCACTCTTGGGGCTGGCTTAGGGGTTCATTTTTATCAAAAGACAGGTTTGGATGGAAAGGCAACAATATTAACAGGGATTGGAGGTTTTACTTACAATCTTTCTAAACCTATTTCAATCTTTGCGAATTATCGACCAAAGTTAGATATACCATCTCTAGATGTATTCTCTGCTTCAGATATTAGAATTGGTGTAGGTTATAGGTTTTAACAAAAAAGTCCTTTCTGTGAATTATCAGAAAGGACTTTTTTGTTATAAATACCTTGACTACTCTTCCCAACGGATTTTATCCTCTATAGGAGAGCGAACTGGTTCGCGAGGTTCAGCATTGTGGTGTCCTAAATAGAATAGACCAATACATTTTTGGTTTTCTTCTAATTTTAAGAATTCACCTAAATGGTTGATTAATCCTGGTGTTGCCCAATATCCCCCAATATTTAAAGAATGAGCTGCTAACCAAATATTTTGAACGGCACAAGCTGTAGCTGCTAATTCTTCCCATTCTGGTAAATCACCTGTATAGTTTACAATAATTGCGATAGCAACATTTGATTGTGTAGCTTTTTTCGCCATATTTTGCTCTGCTACTTCAGAATATTTTTCTGCAGGTGTAATGTTTTTATAGATACGTGCTAATTCGGATCCTAAACGTTGTAAACCATCTTTTTGGAATACCACAAAACGCCATGGTTGTGTACGTTTGTGCGTAGGAGCAGCATTCGCTGCTTCTAAAATCGTCAAAAGATCTTCTTTTGAAATATCTTGATCCGTAAAACTGTTTTGGTTGACCGTTCTACGGTATTGAATTGCTTTTAAAACTTCGTTTGACATAAAATTGATTTAATTAATTACGCTTTTTCTTCCCAAAGTGTAGCGATGTGAAGAATAGTTTTCACGGCTTTCTCCATATCTTGTTTACTTACCCATTCCATTTTTCCGTGGAAGGCATGGCCACCAGCGAAAATATTGGGACATGGAAGTCCCATAAAAGATAATCTTGAACCATCAGTACCGCCACGAATACTGCGACGTTCAGCTTTCATACCTGCACGCTCGATAGCTTCTAAACCTATCTCCATGATTTGTGGATATTGATCCAATACTTCTTTCATGTTGCGGTATTGTTCTTTCGTATCGAACGTATAAGTAACTCCAGGGTATTGAGCAACCACTGCTTTCGCAACAGCTTCTAATTCAGCTTCATGTTTTTCCAAATTTGCAGTGTCATGATCTCTCACAATAAAGGAGATAGTTGTTTTTTCTACAGAACCAGAGATTCCTGTGGGATGAACAAAACCTTGTTTACCCGATGTGCTTTCTGGTGATAAACGGTCTGTAGGGAGTGAATCCACAATTTTAGAAGCAATTTTAATAGCCGATTGCATTTTGCCTTTGGCAAATCCAGGGTGAACTGATACGCCATGGATAGTTATAGTAGCAGCATCAGCAGAGAATGTTTCATCTTCGATAGTTCCTGCTTTTTCACCGTCCATTGTATAGGCAAATTTAGCGCCTAAGCGTTCTAAATTCACAAAATCTACACCACGACCAATTTCTTCATCAGGTGTAAATAATATTTTGATATCGCCGTGTTTGATTTCTGGATGTTCGATTAACAATTTCGCAGCTTCCATGATCTCCGCTACACCAGCTTTGTCATCAGCACCTAATAATGTTGTACCCGAAGCGGTGATAATATCATTTCCGATTTGATCGGCTAAATCTTTGTGTTCAGCAAAACGAATCACTACAGCATTATCATCTGGCAAAACTAAATCTTGACCTTGGTAATTGCTATGAACAATAGGTTTTACATCTGTACCCGAACAATCTGGCGATGTATCTACGTGCGAACAAAAACAAATCGCGGGAACATCTTTCGTTGTATTAGAAGGAATAGTAGCATATACATAGCCATTTTCATCCAATTCGACATCCTGCGCACCGATAGCTTTCAATTCTTCTAACAACACTTTACTCAAATTGAGTTGTTTGGCTGTAGAAGGGAAAGTTACAGAATTGGGATCGGACTGCGTGTCGATCTGTACATAACGCATAAAACGTTCAGCAACAGAAAGATTTGATAGATTATTTATAAAAGAATTATCCATTTTAACATTTTTTGCACTACAAATGTAGTAAACCCCACAAGTTTTAAGGTATGTTTATTGTAAAGATGTTGAAAAGAGAAACGGGGAAGAGTGACTTCCCCATAGTTATTATTTTTGTTTATCGACCCATCCAAACACTGATTCTAGTACACTTGAATTTCTTGCTCCGCCGATATTTTGTCTAATTTTTAATTCTTCACCTGCTATTTTAGTGAAAAGTCCATCGATAGCTTTTTGGGTTACATAAGCATTTAAATCAGTTTGAACTTTTTCTTTTGCGATAGGGAGTGCATTGTAGGCAGAAGTTAACTGTGTCCAATAGCTACTTACATTGTTTTTCCCTAAAGCGGATTCAACAATAGGACTGAATTTTTGAGTCAACGTAGCAGACGTCGTTCTTTTAAAGAAAGTTGTTGCAGCATCTTGTTGGGAACCCAATAAAATATTGAAAGCATCAGTTACAGTCATTTGTGATAGCGAATTCACGAAAACTGGGGCTGCTTCTTTTACAGCTGATTCGGCAGCTCTATTTAAGCTCAATACGAAATTGTCAACCAATTTGCCCATTCCTACAGAACGCAAGGCTTGTTCAACTTTTTGTGCCTCTTGAGGCATCAAAATTTTGACTATAGCATCGCCGTAAAACCCATTGTTCGCAGAAAGTGTATTGATACTATTTTGTAATCCGTTACTTAATGCTTGTTTAATCCCGGTAGTAGCTTCTGCTTGTGTTATAGTTCCTGAATTAGAACCTGTTGTAGAAGTCGTTGTACCAGGAGCCGTTTGAGGCAATGTGCTTGGGATTTGGCTCATTGTCTCGCATCCTGTAAATAACGGAAGTGTAGCAATGCCTAATGCCAAGTATTTGATTGTTTTCATATTTAAACGATTGAAGCGCAAAAATACAAAAAGTTCTTACCACTCCATGTGTACCGAAACAGGAAAGTGATCTGAAGGATATTTACCAAGGTAAGTATCGGTCAGTATACCATATCTCAATATATTGAAAGGCTTCGAAACGAAAATATGATCAATACGACTTTTCTTTTCTAGACTTTTTCCCCAACCATTGAATGAAGAGTTAGGTTCATAGACGATAGGAGAAAGTTCGTACGTGTCTTGAATCGAAGGAGAGTTGGCTAAAGTAAAATAAGCTTCGTCTTTTTCATTCACGTTCAAATCTCCTGAAATGATAAGTGGGAGATTTGAAGCTAATTCTTTGGCTTTTTGAAGCATCAATTTAGCGCTTTCAGATCGCGCAATTCTTCCGACATGATCGAAATGCGTATTCATCATAATAAATTGCTTGCCATTAGTTTTGTCTTCGAAAACACCCCAAGTACAGATGCGTGGTAATGCCGCGTCCCATCCTTTGTTAGGTTTTTCTGTGTCAGTTGGTGAAAGCCAGAATGTTCCGCTTTTAATGACTTTGAAGCGTTCTTTTTTATACCAGATAGCAGAATGTTCGCCTTTATCTTTGCCATCATCTCGACCTACTCCAATCGAAGCATATTTGGGTAAAAGTTTTTGCATGTCATCCATTTGATCCTTAAATGCTTCTTGTACACCAAAAATATCAAAATCATGGTATTTGATAAGGTTACAGACTTTTTCTTTTCTGTCAATCCACATGTTGCCCGAATCTACTTGATTCCGTTGACGGATGTTGTAGGTAGCTACATGTATCGATTGTGCGAAAACAGATAGTGCGCACCAAAAAAGTAAGGTTAAGCTTATAATTTTTTTCATAATTAGTTATTTAATATTTTTTGCAAAAGCTCAGGTTCGTCAGTTGTAATATAATCCACTTTGTTATCGATGAAATAATGCATTTCTTCTTCTGAATTTACAGTCCACACATTGATTTTCATTTTGCGGTCTTTGGCATCTTTAAAATATTGTGGTCTATTCTTAAAAACTCCAGAATTAAAATCCATTTCACTAAATCCATCATTGTATAAATCAATCGGGCTCTTATCACTGCCCAAATACTGTACACGTACTTTTTTATCTAATTTTTTGAGATGAAGACAGGCATCATAACTGAATGAAATGAAAACTGTTTTTTTCAGACCTTTCAATCTTTTTACCAAATTATAAGAATGTTCTGCAGCTTCTATAGAGCGTTCTTTTCCTAATACATTGGGTTTTATCTCAAAGATCATTTTAGTTCTTTTTTGTTTTAAACCCTCCTGCATATATTCTTCTGCAGTGGGTAATTTTTCACCATTAGACAATTTTTTCTGACTTAGCGTAGCATAAT
The DNA here is from genome assembly GCF_011043515.1 of Sphingobacterium sp. SGL-16. Lineage (NCBI taxonomy): Bacteria > Pseudomonadati > Bacteroidota > Sphingobacteriia > Sphingobacteriales > Sphingobacteriaceae > Sphingobacterium > Sphingobacterium sp. SGL-16. The sequence goes on from NZ_JAAKGQ010000010.1 coordinate 52,867, forward strand.
CATTCGTAGCTACATTTATACCCTGATAATCATTGTTGTGGTTGACAATAAGGATATTATCTTTTGTAAGTGATACGTCAAATTCACTACCCCAAGCTTTCATCTCAATGGCATGTTTCAGTGCTGCAATAGAGTTTTGTGGTGCATTAGTCGTTTTCCAAGCACCACGATGAGCTATTATTTTCGTTTTTTGGGCATAGGAAGTAAGAGAAATTGCAAAAAGCATACAAGCTAAAGTGATGTTTTTCATGGTTGTATAAAGGTTTAGTTAGTTAAGTAGATTATGTTCGAGACTTTTCTTTCGCCTTCGTGATCGAATTTATTGTTGTCCGAAGGATAATTCACAATACCATTATAGGGTTGGTTGATGATATACATGGCCGTACTGCCGCCGCCATCAAGATTCATGGCGTCTTGACAACCATACCATTTCATTATATGTGCCAGTTCATGTAAATTCATTCCTTGTGATTGACTTCTACGTCCATCAACGGTAATAAGAATCAATTTATTGCCTTTCAGTCCAATCGCAGTGCGAGGATGTCTATTGTCATTGAATGCATTTTTGGAAAGTTGTGCTCTTGAATTTTGTGTCAAAAGTGAGGGACCGGCTAGTATAATATTGGGATAAGAACCAATAATGGTAGAATCTGAAGTAATTTTCGTGGCTTTTTTATCGAAAGCTAAAAAAGCATTCGCTCTGTCGCTTGGATTAATCGTTGTGTTAATAACCTTATTTTCCACTTTGATATAATCCACAGCTCCACCATTTTTCATGTCAAAAAAGCCTCCATTTATGGCTACAAATGCTTTTACTTGTTTGGCTAGGGAACTGGTCAATTCGCGGCTTTTTGGCAAAGCTTTAATCCCTAATTTCTTCTGATTCTGTTTAAGATCAATTTCAATTATGTTTATGATTTGTGTAGAGTTGAATACCGCTGTGGTGGAGAGGTTTTTCCAGATTACTCCTTTGGCTACTTTTTGTGTCTGCCATTTCTGCTGGATAAATGCTAATGAATCCTGGGGAAGTCTAATTTGACTAAAAGCTATAAAAGGAAATAATAAGGTAAATAAAAAGGCAGTACTATTTTTCATAATTACTGCCTAATTTAAATATCTTCTATTAATTTAATGCATGATTAACGAATACCATTCCATTCATCATGAAATTGTTGCAAAAAGTCTTCCATGAACTGATGTCTATGTTCTGCAATAGACTTCGCCGTTGACGTATTCATTTTATCTTTTAGTAATAACAGTTTTTCATAGAAATGATTAATTGTAGGGGCAGAAGTGTTTTTATATTCTTCTTTACTCATATGTTTTTTCGGTTTTACATTCGGGTCATAAATCTCACGATTTTTGTATCCTCCGTAATTAAATGCACGAGCAATTCCGATAGCGCCAATTGCATCTAAGCGATCTGCATCTTGCGCTACTTCAAGTTCTTTGGAATGGAAAGTGACTTCCCCCAAAGAGGCTTTGAAGGACATGTTAAGAATAATCTGTTGTACATGCTCAACTACTTCATTTTCCACACCGATGGATGTTAAAAATTCACCGGCCACACGTGGACCTATCGTTTCATCGCCATCATGAAATTTGCTATCAGCAATGTCATGTAACAAGGCGGCTAGCTCACAAACCAAATGATTTGCTTCTTCATGCTGTAAAATTAATTTTGTGTTGTTCCAGACCCGCTGAATATGCCACCAATCGTGGCCTGATTCTGCAAATTTAAGCCTGTCCTGTACAAATGCTACGGTTAGATCAATTATTTGTTGCATGTGATTTTTCTTTTGTTCCGTCGTAAAGTTCGTATTGTAATAATCTGCAGTCTAATTTACCATTAAAAAATTCAAATCTCCTAGAAGCTTTTAAACCAATTTTCTTTGCAAGGTCTGGATTCCCTGTAAAAACATAACCGCGGTAGCCTTTACACTCCTGTTTCATAAAGTCACCCACACGTTTGTAAGTGATTTCGAGCTTCGTATGCGTGCCCAAACGCTCCCCATATTCTGGATTGAACATGATAACTCCAGGTCCTTCAGGCACGGTAGTTTCAGCAAAATCACATACTTCGAAATCGATCAAATGTTCTACACCTGCAGTCTGTGCATTCATTTTTGCAATTTCAATTGCTTGTGCTGAAATATCCGAAGCAATAATAGTTGGTATATTGTTTTTAACAGTTTTTTCTTTCAGCAATCTTCTTTCTTGGAAGAATACTTCTTCATTATATCCGATAAAGTGCATGAATGAATAGTTCATGCGTTGTAACCCTGGCATTCTCTTTTGCGCCATCAAAGCTGCTTCAATTGCCAAAGTACCCGAACCGCACATTGGATTAATAAAAGGAGTTTTTCCATCCCATTTTGTGGCCAAAATAGTTGATGAAGCTAATGCTTCCAACATAGGTGCTTTACCAGGATGTTTGCGGTAGCCGTGTTTTGCTAAGGTTTCACCAGAAGTATCTAAGAAAATTTCTGCACGTTCTTCGATCCAGTGTAAATGAATCACTGCTTTGGACAGATCTGGTCCTGAATCGGGACGTACACCTTTTTTATCTTTGATTCTATCCACGATCGCATCTTTTACTTTTACATTAGCGAAAAGTGGTGTTGTAATCGTTTCGTTATGAACGTTGGATGTTACAGAAAAGTAGCCGTCAAAAGGTATAATATTTTCCCATTCAATCTTGACTAAAGCATTGTATAATTCTTTAGCATCACGTGCTCTAAATGAAGCTAATTCGTATAAAACCTGACTCGCCGTACGCAAATTTAAATTTAAGCGAATGCATTCATTGATAGATGCTTGTAGTTCTACTCCAGTGTTAAAAACTCTCTTTATTTCGTATCCTAATTCTGTAATTTCTTCTTGAAGGAATGGTGATAATCTTTTGTTACAAGTTATTATCACTTTGCTTGCTGTGTTGAAAACTTCTTTCATATTTGTGCAAAGTTAATTAATCTTCGATGGAAAAAATGTGTAATTTTACGGTTTAATACAATTAATGATATGGAAATCAGAGGAAAAGTTCACGAAGTAGGTGCTGTACAACAGGTTACTGAGTCTTTTAAAAAGAGAGATTTGATCGTTGCATACGCAGAAAACCCACAATTTGTGGAATATATTCGTTTTGAAGCGACACAAGATAGAGTTAATATTTTTGACAATTTGGCTGTAGGCGAAGAGATTGAAGTTTCTTTCAATTTACGTGGTCGTCCTTGGACAAATGCACAAGGTGTAACAACTTATTTCAACTCATTAGTGGCTTGGAGAGTAACTAAATTAGCTAATACTGCTGCTGCTTCTGCACCTTCATACAATGATATGCCAGCACCAGTAGATATCACTTCATCAGGTGCTGATGACGATGATTTACCTTTCTAATAGATAAAAACCGTATACTATATACTTTAAAAGCTATCTCGAGAGAGATAGCTTTTTTTGTTACCCACTCACATACTTCCCGTAAGGAATTTTCCGCAATACATAAATAATCCCAATCGAAGTAATTAAAGTCAGTAATGTGGCTAAAGGAATAACCCACAATGTACTCATGTGCTTTGAGAGGAATGGATGTATATAATTAAGTGGAAGGATATGTACTAAATAAATTCCGAAACTGTATTCGTCAATAATTTTTATCCATGTTGGGAGTTCAGACTCCTTATTCACTATTTTCTGGAACAAAATAAATAATAAACCAGCAGCAAGTGCTGTATTTGGAAATACGTAATAATACCAGTGCGGATTATATTTATTAGCCGATAAACTCCAAGTATACGTCATATATGCTGTAAATACGGATATAGCTATATAACCTATCAAAGGTATCCATTTACTCCAATTGAACGATTTAATAGATAAATAATACCCCAATACCAAATAGCCCAAGTATCCTGAAAAGAAAGTTAAATCAAATTTGGGAAAATTTGGATAGTAGAATTTATTCATTAGAATCATCGAAGCAAACCACAATACTAGAAAAATTTCAATCTCCCGAATGCTGACTTGGGTAATGATTTTACGGAGATAAGGAATAGTCAAATATAAACCAATGATCATGTATAGATACCACAAATGCGCATTGGCACCATGTAAAATTTTGTCTTGAGCTATGCTCATAATCTTTTCTGTGGATAGGGCATTGAAATTTGTATATCGATAGAAATAATAAATCAGATATATTATTGTCCAAAATAAAAATGGATACAGCAATTTGGTGATACGCTTTTTATAAAAAGACCAAGTGTCTTCGTCCTTGAGTAACAGCAATGCACCAGACAACATCACAAAAATAGCAACAGAACAACGTGTTGCTGAATTAATCCAATTCGCATAGTTCCAATTAAAATCATCCGCATCAAAGCGATTCAAAAAACCTGTACTGGCATGAATCAATATGACAAATACTGTCGCAATGACACGTAAGTAGCTGATATAGTTGTTTTTTGTAGCCATTATGTAAAAATATCTATTATTGGAATAGGAATTGAACGTTTTGTTGTAATGCTGGGGAATAAATTTCCGCATAAAGCTTGAAAAATAAGTATATTAGAAGAGACAATTTTATTTATATAAAAAATGGGTTTTGCGACAAAGAAAAGTAAACGATGGGAATTTGGACAACTAAAATGGACATTTTTGTCTATTTTATTGTTTGTTCCACCGATTCATCCGCTTGTGATGATGTCGCAGGCCTCCAAAAGTAAGGTGCGTTCTTGGTACGCCCTTGCTTGGATATTGTTATTTATACAGTTTGGATTGTTTTACTCGTTCTACTACTTTGCTGGTGCCATGTCTTCGGGTATGTTGGCAACGGTATGTGGTTATATAGCTTCTTATATTGCGGGAAATGGCTTGTTGCTTAGTCAGTCGAAAGATTATTTGCAACGCATCGAATTATCGGAAGTAAGACAGTTGAGTTGGGTTAACAATATTGCGCATCAGCGCCGATTGGAATTGGCGCAGGCAGAAGTGGAAACGCCACAATCTTTTGTTACAAAACTGATGTTTTATAAGAAGGAGATTCAAAATAGAAATTTGCAAGCTCATATTGAGAAGATTGTGCGGTTATTTCATCTGCTGGAACAACGTGATATTATGGAAGCCGAAAAATTCTTGGTAAGACACGGTACGGTTGTCAATGTTTTACGTGAATATTATGATTTACAACAAACACGATTAAATAATGCTATAACCTTAGAGTCCAAAAATAAACTGGAAACTGTATTGGTACAAGCTTCATCCGCAATAGAGTTGGATGTTACGAATTTGATTAAATATCGTTTGCTGGACGTTTCGGCAGAGTCTGATGTCTATATTCAAACGCTTAAAAATAAAAAACTACTTAATGACTAAACTATGAGTACAATAGACTTGACAACTTATGATGAAAATACACCGGGGAAAAGCTCTCAAGATATGCAAGTGAATTTTACACCTGAAGAGAAGGCTTTAATCCAACAATATAAAGACAAAATCAATCTGCAGTCGACCACTGATATTATTCAATTTGGTGTGGCCAGTCAAACAAAAGTTAGCAATTTTTCAAATGAAATATTGAAACAGGTACGTACAAAAGATATGGGTGGGGCGGAAGATATTTTGTTGAATCTGCGTACGGATATTAAGTCTTTTGATGAAAAATTAAATAAAAAGCCATTGATTCCTTTCTTCGACAACTTGAAGAAGAAGGTTCAGCGTCTGCGTACAGAATATGCTTCGGTTGAGAAAAATATTCATCAAATCGAATTAAAGTTAGAAGGCCATTACAAAAACCTTTTGAAGGATGTAAATATCTTCGATAAGCTTTTTCAAGAGAATCAAAATTACTTTAAAGAACTTTCTTTGCATATAGCAGCAGGAGAGGAGAAGCTACAGGAAGTACATAATGTTACGTTGCCACAATTAAAACGAGAAGCGGAAGAATCTGGAGACCAACACAAAATTCAAGCGTACAAAGACATGGAACAACATGTGGTGCGTTTTGAGCGTAAAGTGCACGATTTGAAATTGACGCGTATGGTCGTATTGCAAACAGCGCCACAGATTCGCATGATTCAAAGCAACAGTTCATCCTTGATGGAGAAAATCCAATCCAGTATTGTGAATACTTTGCCCCTTTGGAAAAACCAAATGGTGTTGACATTGGGCATTGCGCATTCGCAACGTGCTTTGGAAGCTCAAAAAGCAGTTACAGATGCTACAAATGAATTACTTCGCAAAAATTCGGAAATGCTTAAGGAATCTACCATTAGTGTAGCTCGTGAAACCGAGCGTGGTATTGTCGATATTGAGACTATCAAAAAAGCAAACAACGATATTATCCAGACTATCGAACAGGTTATCCAAATTCAACGTGATGGTCGGGAAAAACGAAAAGTTGTCGAGCAAGAATTACTACAGTCCGAAAATGAATTGAAACAGCAATTGCTGAAATCTTCGGATGAGAATAGATTAATTAACTAGAAAGAGCCGCTTTTAGCGGCTCTTTCTAGTTAATACAAAGTTCTTTTCGCTTGTTTTTTGGATATCTCCCTTCGGTCGATATGACGTTGTTAGGTTTTGTCATTCTTATGATAAGAGAAATCTAATTATTCCTCCACCAAAGAGATTTCATAAATATCAATTCTCTTGAAACTTTCGCCTTTTCCGTCTACAGTAACCTCTCTGTAAAGTTCGATATAAGTAGCAACTCCGTACAATGAATTGTATTGATAGGTATTATGTAAGTAAATGTCCATATTAAAACCTTTTAATTCATTTTCATCAATAGGTTTTTCTTTATTTTCATATTTCTTGAAAAAATCAAATACTTTTTCCATAAAATCGCCTTCTATTGTTTTTTCTTCAATTAAAGAGAAGTAATTATTCTCTTCATCGTATTCATCACAGTATAATACACCATTCAGGGCAATAGGAGTATTCAGTAAAGGAGCTACCATCTCTTCTTCAAATGGAATAGTGTCTTGAATATTGAAAGATCCACCTAAGGCAAAATGCAATGCTTGCACATCTTGGGCGTATGCAGAAATAAGTGTGGTAGGATCGATGGAACCTATAAACTCCTTTATAAATTCTAATGTTTTTTCATCATTCGTTTCTGCGCTTAGAATATTTAATAATGCTTCGAAGTCAGCCGAAATTTTTTCAGAAAGTATCACCTCATTGATAATGCGCTTAAATATTCCTAATTCATCCGTCTCATAATCGAATTGAATGGTGGATAACTCTATAAGCTTTTGTTGTATACTTTCTTCTAAGTTACTCAACTGAGGTGTCGCAAATACATCTAAAGTTCGATAATAGCTGATAATATAGTTTGAATCTGTAGAGTCTTTTACAGTAATTTTAAAATTGAAGGAATTTTCAGTAGTTTTTGCATCTTTAGTACTACTAGAATCAATTGAGGTTTTTAAGACTGAATAATTTAAAGTTTCTCCTTTTGGAATATAAGATATTAGATTGACGATTTTTGTACTATCGGTTTGTGCGTAACAAAAATTGAATAGTATTGTCGCAATAAGGAATAAGAGTCTTTTCATATTGGGTTAAAAATTTAAACTAAAAATGCCAATATTATTTGGCATTTTTAATTTAAATTTTACATTTCCCAACGTTTTTTAGGTACGCAGGTAATATCTTGTGTTTTGCGGAGTGTAATAGGTTTGGAATCAAATTTATTCTGTAGAACAATGGTATCTGCTGAAACAGAAATTATCTTAAATCGAGGCAAATATTGTCCTTGCTTATAGCAGCCAGAACCTTTTTGTTTCCAATTCGCTTTGGTATAAATACCTTCAACAATAAGGCTGTCTCCACGTTGTACATAAACACCTTTACCGTATTCTTTCCAATTCCCATTTTTATAGCATGAATCAGGAATCGTTTTGGTTTTAGCGTGGACATTCATTACTGCATAAATTGAATCACATCGGAATGTGAATTCGTGTAAAGTATAAGATAAAAGTTGATCTTGATTGTCAACACTATCTTGCACCCACACACCTTGCAATTCTTTCACGCCTTCAGTTTGCATATCCGATTGGCGCTGGCAAGATATTGTCAATAAAAACATACCTATCAGGATAGATAGGTATGTATTATAAAAATGATATGTTTTCGAAGTTTTAATCACTAAACTTATTTTAAACTTCCAACCATATCTTCTGGTTTCACCCATTCGTCGAACTGTTCAGCAGTCACATAACCTAATGCAATAGCTGTTTCTTTCAACGTAGAGTTGTTTTTATGAGCTGTTTGCGCGATTTCAGCAGCTTTGTAGTAACCAATTTTAGTGTTCAATGCTGTTACCAACATCAAAGAGTTATCTACTAATTCTTTGATACGCGCGTAATTTGGTTCGATACCAGAAGCACAGTGCTCTTCGAAAGATACACATGCATCACCGATTAAGCGTGCAGATTGTAAAAAGTTCGCAGCCATTACAGGTTTGAATACATTCAATTCGTAGTGACCTTGTGTACCACCAATAGTGATAGCGACATCATTACCCATTACTTGTGCAGCAACCATTGTCAATGCTTCACATTGTGTAGGGTTAACTTTACCAGGCATGATAGAAGAACCTGGTTCGTTTTCAGGAATTAAGATTTCGCCGATACCTGAACGTGGGCCTGAAGCTAACATACGGATGTCGTTAGCAATTTTGGTCAATGATACAGCCAATTGTTTCAATGCACCGTGTGTTTCCACGATAGCATCGTGAGAAGCTAAAGCTTCGAATTTATTTGGAGCAGTTACAAATGGAAGACCAGTAAATTCTGCAATATATTTAGCTACAGTAACATCGTAACCTTTTGGAGTGTTCAAACCTGTACCTACAGCAGTACCACCCAATGCAACTTCTGATAAATGTGCTAATGTATTTTTAACGGCTTTGATACCGTAATTCAATTGTGCTACATAACCTGATAATTCTTGACCTAAAGTCAATGGAGTTGCGTCCATTAAGTGCGTACGACCGATTTTTACAACGTTCATAAATTCTTGTGATTTACGTTGTAAAGTATCACGTAATTTTTCCACACCTGGAATAGTTACTTCAACTACAGCTTTGTAAGCAGCGATGTGCATGCCAGTAGGAAATGTATCGTTAGAAGATTGCGATTTGTTTACATCGTCATTCGCTTTCAATACAGGTTCACCTTCGCCGATTTTACCACCAGCCAATACTTGCGCACGGTTAGCGATTACTTCGTTTACGTTCATGTTTGATTGCGTACCCGAACCTGTTTGCCAGATTACTAATGGGAATTCGCTATCCAATTTACCCGCTAAGATTTCGTCACAAACTGCAGCGATAGCATCACGTTTTTCGATAGGTAATACTCCTAATTCGTGGTTAGCATAAGCAGCAGCTTTTTTCAAATAAGCAAAACCTTCAATGATTTCTTTTGGCATGGAGCCTGAAGGTCCGATTTTAAAGTTATTACGTGAACGTTCAGTTTGTGCACCCCAGTATTTGTCTGCAGGTACTTGAACTTCACCCATTGTATCTTTTTCTATTCTGAATGACATGATAGTAAAGTTTTGTTTTTATGTGTGACAAAGTTACTGAATTATATATAGAATAGGAACTTTGATTATAGGAGCAAATGTCTGTTTTATTTCAAAAATTGTATATTTAAATGTTATATAAATCAAGAACTTTTTGCCATGAAAAGATTATTTAGCCCTTTTGTCCTATTTTCTCTACTTACTGTTATAAATTTTAATCTTTCCTGTGTTGGAGATAATACTTCGTCAGAAGAAGTGCAAGATTCCATTGCAGACACCCCTGAATCGAAAGATAGAATTTCCAATTCTATTCTTTGGACCTATGATGCATTAGGTGATTCGATGGTTCAAAAGGAAGCTCCAGCCTCTCTGTCTCTAAAAGGAGTGTTAGATACGTTAAATACCCGTTATTCTACGGCTAATCTTCAGTTACAAAAGCACTCTGGTGATACTCTTTTTGTGAAAATAGCAGATGTATCTTACTTACAGCAGCTAGGTTCTAGTGGTAATTATGGATTTATGGCTGAGATTGTTTACTCCTTGACAGAAATTCCTGATGTAAACTATGTCTATCTAGATTTTCAAGAAGTAGATCATGCTACACCAGGACTTTATTCGCGTAAAGATTTCGATAATAAAATATCACAATAATTACAGGCCTAATCTTTTTTGTAAATGCTCTTCGATGTAATGAAACAATTGGCGTGGCTTTAGCGTTCGCCAAGGAATTTCATTCAGAAAACCTCCTAGATTGATGTAATAATCAATGTTTTGAGATTGAAACTCTTCGAGTACGTGTTCGCGGAAATGTAAACCTGCTATCCATCCATCCTCAATATCTTGGAACCATTCTTCGTAGTAAGAGTCGTCAGAGCTATGAAAATTCAATACATTTTCGCCAATTAGAATGTATTTGGTAATGCCTTCTCCAATCATCATGTCTATAATCTCTCTTTTGAGCAGCATAATGTCATTATAGATGGCATCATTCCATTCGCCTATCAGCTCAATTACAGCAAAACCTTTGTCATAATCCACAAATATTACTTTGAGGTATAATGTCTGTGAACCAAATTCGTCCCACTGTGGATGTAAGAGGTAATTATATACTTGTTTGTCAAATTCAAACTCATTATATACAGTACCGTAGAATGGCGATTTTTCATCATCCGCTGCAATATAGTCATGTCTCCAATTGTAAAAAGGCTCTATCTCGTGCATTATTTTTAATCTTATTCAAATATTAGTATTTATTTATTGATAATAAAGAATTTGGAATACAATTTGTTTTAATAAATATTGAAATATCCATAGAATAAATTGAATTAACTCTTATTTTTGCACACGCGCACATTTCATGCAAAAAGGTACTGGAAGGAATCTGTTTGTAGCTGCGACATATGCTGCTACTCTTATCTTGGGTCTTATTCTGGGGCAAAATTACGTTGCACAGCAGAATAATAATCCGGGCGTATCCCTTGTACCCATTGGATTCTCCGACAATTCGTATAAAATACAACAAGTTCTTGATTTGCTAGCTAATTCTTATGTGGATAGCATAAATTTGGATTCTTTGCAAAATGGAGCTATCAATCATATTATTTCACACTTAGATCCCTATTCTTCTTATTTAGTTCCTAATGAAACCAAAAATCAAAATGAAGTGTTAGAAGGAACCTTTGAAGGAATAGGATTGGATTTTTTCAATTTAAATGACACGTTGCTAGTAGTAGGATTGGTGAGCAATGGTCCTGCTGAAAAATCAGGTGTGAAAGTGGGAGATCGTATCATTCGTATTGATACAACGTATGTATCCGGCAGAAATATAGGACAAAAAGTTGTAGATCGCTTGATGCGTGGAAAGAAAGGGTCTATTGTTAATTTGTACGTCAATAGAAATAATTCGTCGATGAATCAATTGATCAAAGTAAAACGTGATCAAATCAATGTAAGTTCGATAGATGCGTCTTACATCTTAGAACCTCAGGTTGGATACATCAAGATTCGTAGATTTGGATTGAAAACTGCCGATGAATTCAAAACCGCAATAACGGAATTGAAGAAGCAGGGGGCTACCAATTTGATTTTAGATTTACGGGACAATGGTGGCGGATATTTTCACATTGCAATAAAGGTGGCGAGTGAATTTTTTGCAAATAAAAATTTATTGGTGTACACCCAAGGTGCGCATGAGACCAAGCGAGAATATTTTTCGGAAGGAAATGGAAGCTTTGCAAATGGCAAACTGGTTGTTCTTATCAATGAATCTTCAGCGTCAGCTTCGGAAATTGTGGCTGGTGCTTTGCAAGATTGGGATAGAGCAACTATTGTAGGCCGCAGATCGTATGGCAAGGGAATTGTACAAGAACAATTTGATTTCTTAGATGGTTCACGCATCAATTTAAGTATATCGCGTTATTATACTCCTTTGGGACGGTCGATTCAACGTAAATATACCGCTAACTGGTCAAATATGGTGGATTATGTATCCATGTATCGCGGTTTGTGGGCTTTGGATACTACCTACAATAGTAATGAGATTTTCAAAACATTGGCAGGTCGTGAATTATTTAGTGGCGGTGGTATTAAACCTGATGTCACGATTAATATAGATTCTAATGCTACCAGCTTATTGTATCAAGAAATTATTAAGTCGAGTTATATCGAACAATTCGTTTACGAGCGATTTACTAAAAAATTACCAGCTTATTCTATAGAAAATTTCCTGCAGGGCTATAGACTTCCATCAGAAGAGTATAATACTTTTATTCAATATTTAAAACAACGCGGTGTGGCTATTAGCGACCGTAAAAAACAAGATTTGTTAAAACTTATTCAATCGGATATTGAGGCAATAGTTGGGCGGTATTATTTTGGTAGAGAAGCGTATTTCAAAGTGAAAAATAGATACGACAATTATGTAGATATTGGACTTCAATTTCTACGGCCAATTCCTGCTCGAACGGCTTCTTAGTAGATCAAATCAGCCCAAATCGGGTAATGGTCTGACAATCTTTCTTTCAGAATACCGTAGTCGTCGATTTTGATTCTTTTGTCACTCATGATGTAGTCTATTTGGAAAATAGGAAGTATTCCAAAATAGGTAACGCCCCAACCAAATCCCTTCTCTGCAAAAGCATTATTCATATTTTTACTCAATAGGTTAACACTATAGGACATAGGTGTATCATTGAAATCCCCCATTACTACATACGGATAAGGACATTTTGAAATATGTTTAACAAGTGTTCTGGCTTGATTACTTCGACTCGTAAACGCTCTTTTTAGTTTACGACCCAGTTTTTTTGTTTGCTCTTCATCTTTAACCTGTTCTGAAGGAGATTTTTGGATGAAATCTTTGTCTTCTTCTTGCAAGGCAAAGGAGCGTAAATGGACATTGTAAATCCGAAGTGTATCCGTCTCGCGCTTTACATCCGCAAAAATGATACGGTTGACACCAAAACTATTTTCTTCAATAGTGCCGTAGTGAATTATAGGATATTTAGAAAAGATGGCCTGACCATAGCCTTCATAATCATTCTTTTCAAAGGGTTCAAAATAAAAATCTTCAAACTCGCCTTCTTCCTGAAGAGCTTTGGTAAATTGTTTGGAACCGCGTATACGGCTGTAAAATTCTTGAAAACAAACCACATCGGGATTTATAGTGCGAATAAACTCTACTGTTTCATCTCTAAACTTATTTTTCTTATTATCATATTGTTGAAAGAGATGTACGTTAAAGCTCATGACACGAATTGTTGTATCCGTCTTTACTAAGATTTTGTCGTTTTTATTTTTAAAATTAATATGGTTATTCAAGAAGGACCATCCGATCAGAATGGCGCTTAAACTAAGCAAGGCATTTCTTTTCTTGCGTAATAACCAATAAATGATAAAGCCACCATTGATAAGCAGAATAGGAGCATAAGCCAATCCAAAAAATGCTATAATCCAAAAATCACGCGGATCAATAAAAGAAGCGCAGTAGCTCAATAGCAAAGCCAATACAGCCAAAATATTGGCCATAAAAACAGTTTTGCTAAAGTAACCTAGTTTTTTCTTGCGTAAAAACGATGGGTTTGCCATTAATCTTCTTTTTTACTTGCCCTAAAAAGCATTTCTTTTTCTCTAGAGGTCAAACTCTCGTAGCCTTTGAGCGAAATTTTATCTAATATTTGGTCAATTTGCTGTTGATCCGGATATTCCTTTTCCGTGGTTTTTGATGTATATGTATAGCTTCTTTTTACAACCTTTAATTTGTTATTTTTCTTTTTTAAAATTATACTCCAATCCTTGCCTTGTTGCAATTGTTTGGTAAATATTATCCCTAGACCTATTACCAAAATATAACTGATTGCCGCTGGTTTATTGGTCACCATAAAGAATGCAAATTGAAGTCCTAAATAAATGCTAACAATCCATTTAAGTTTGATATTGCCAAGCAATAAAAGACGCACTTCTGAATTTGGCACTAGTACCACCAGGCCTCCCATAACAGCTGCTAAACCAAAAGCACTTGTACTCCAATCTGTATTTTCATTTTGGAAAAAAGGAATTAAGTTTACTACTAAAAATAATACTGCGCCTACACTTATTCCTCCTAAAAAAACAGTATTAAATTGTCGGGTATTTAGGAAGTTTAAAAACAAATTTCCGATCCAATACAGCCACAGACAATCAAACAAGAGATTCCATAAACCTGTATAAATAAAAGGATGAGTCAGAATTGACCAGGGTTGGGTAATAAAGAGCTGTATATTACCCGGAAGAATGGCTTTTTGAGTTAATAGGCGGTATAAGTCGACCGAAGTCGTCTCCGAAAAAGTCAATAAGTCGAATATATGGAGGAGAATGAATAAAACAACTTGTCCAGTAATCACATAAGGAATTATGGAAGTAGTCTTATAAGTGTCTCTAATAAACGATTTTAGGACATTCTCTTTCATATTTATTCTATTAATAATAACCCTTTTTATATCCCCACATTTTAATCATCAAATAGCCAAATAATGCCCCACCAACGTGTGCTAAGTGTGCAATAGAAGAACCAGAATTATTAAAACCTAGATAAATTTCTATTAAAATATAACCGCCCACAAAGTATTTTGCTTTGATTGGAACAGGGATAAACATAAAATATAACGGCATATTCGGATAGAAATATGCAAATGCTAATAACAAACCGAATATTGCTCCTGAAGCTCCAACCATAGGCGTGCCATAAATAGAGCCTAAGGTAGATAATTGATCCCCTGTAAAAGGCAAGTTTGATGATATTGTATTGGCAGCTAAATTCAAATTAATTACTTTAGCTGCGAATGGAGAACCAAAAATTTGATAAACTTCAATAGCCTGAACACCATATTGAAGAACTAGCGCGCCTAATGCAGTAATAATATAATAATTTAAAAACCGTTTAGAACCAAACATACGTTCGATTATAGGACCAAACATTACTAGGGCAAACATGTTGAAAAAAAGGTGAGAAAATCCACCATGCATAAACATATAGGTAATAGGCTGCCACACTTCAAAAAACGGTGAGTCTGGATAGTATACACCTAATAATCGGTCTGCTGCAGGAAATATAATGGTCCCAACAAAACATATGATATTTAATATCAATATGTTTTTTACAACGGGTGAGAGATTGCTTAATATATTATTCATCAAATGTTCTAAAATTAAATTTTGTCAAATTTCTCCATTAATTCTGTCAAAGTCAGTGTGATAATGGTCGGTTTTCCATGAACGGAGATATTAGGACTTTCGCAAGCAAATAGTTTATCAATCAATTCGGCAATAGCTTCATTATCTAAAGCTGTACCTGCTTTGATAGCTGAACTTTTCGCAAGTGATTTGGCAAGATTATCTCTTTTATTTACTTTTAGTTCAGTGCGATTGTGTTTATAATCTTCCAAAAGCTGCTCAATAATCTGCTTTTCGTTGATGTTATTTCCTAAATCTGCAGGAATTCCATCTACAATATAAGTAGTTTTTCCGAAAGGTCTTAATTGAAAGCCTAAAGTTTGCAATTCAGGAAGAATATCGTCCATCAATTCGAAATCCGCAGGTGACAAATCAATAGTAGTAGGGAACAAACTTTGTTGACTGCTACCCTGATTATTTTCCAATTGTTCTTTATAATGTTCGAACAAAATTCTTTCATGCGCCGCCTGTTGATCTATCAACATAATTCCAGAATGAATTTGCGAAACAATATATCTATTGTGTATTTGGAAGAAGCTTTTTTTATTTTCTGCCTTTGGAATTACTACTTCAGCTGCTTCTGGACTTTCTTCTTCCGTATCAATTAATGGCAATTGTACGGGCGATTCATTCTCAGTAATTTGATACAATGTATCCCAATTTTTTGGAATAGCTTCACGTTCAAATCTTGAACTGTAATCATTCGATCGCGAATTGCTTGAAGGGCGTAAAGTGCCAATTTCATTCTCAAAAGGATTGAAATTGGGGTTGAAAGTAATAGTAGGTGCCTGAATTTCTTCTAGAGGCTTTGATGAGATCATTCCACTAAAACTAGTTTCTTGATCAAAATCCAAAGAAGGTGTAATATTATAACGTCCTAAAGACCTTTTTACTGCCGAACGAATAATCGCATAGATTGCTTTATCATCCTCGTACTTGATCTCCGTCTTAGTGGGATGTACATTGATGTCGATTTTTGAAGGATCAATATCAATAAATAATACATACATCGGGAATGTCTCTGCAGGAAGAATTTCCTCATAAGCATTCATCACCGCATGATTCAAATACGGATCGCGAATAAAACGTTTGTTCACAAAGAAAAACTGTTCTCCGCGCGTTTTCTTCGCATATTCTGGTTTGCCAATAAAACCCTTTAAATCGATGATGGTTGTTTCTTCTTCAACAGGCACAAGTTTTTGGTTATAATTATTCCCAAAAAGATGAACAATACGTTGTTTTAGTGTTCCAGGAGTTAAGTGAAACAATTCATTGTTTTCACTATGTAAGCTGAAGAATATCTCAGGATGTGCTAACGCAATACGTTGGAATTCCTCAATAATATGGCGCATCTCCACAGAATTACTTTTCAGAAAATTTCTGCGCGCCGGGATATTATAAAAAAGGTTTTTTATGGAAATATTAGTTCCAGCAGGAAGAGCTTCGGGAAATTGATTTACAACTTTCGAACCTTCGATTTGCACTACAGTTCCTAATTCGTCTTCTACACGACGTGTTTTAAGCTCTACTTGTGCAATGGCCGCGATAGAAGCCATAGCTTCACCACGAAATCCCATTGATCGGATAGCAAATAAATCTTCAGCTTTGCGAATTTTGCTAGTAGCGTGACGTTCAAAACAAAGTCTAGCATCAGTTACACTCATGCCACAGCCGTTATCAATGACTTGAATAAGTGTTTTTCCAGCTTCTTTGACAATAAGTTTTATACGGTCCGCACCTGCGTCAATAGCGTTCTCAATCAGTTCTTTGACTGCAGAAGCAGGTCTTTGTACCACTTCTCCAGCTGCAATTTGATTGGCAACCGCATCAGGAAGTAATTGAATAATATCCGACATACGAGGCAAAGTTACAAAAAATAATATGGCTAACGATTGCTGCGGGATAGATTATATGGCAAAAAAAAGGCAGCGCAAGCTGCCTTTTCTAAATATTTAAGAATCAATTACTATAGGGTAATTTGACGTTTGATACTTTCTTCTAAAGAGATGATTGTTTCGGTACGTTGTATACCTTTTAAACCTTGAATATCTTCATTCAATACTTTACGCAAATGTGTTGTATCACGGCAGATGATTTTAGCAAACATACTATATTGACCAGTACAATAGTGTAATTCTACGACTTCTTTTATATTTTTAAGTTGTGCTACAGCATCCGAATATTGGGAACCTTTTTCTAGATAGATGCCTAAAAAAGCTGTGATATCAAATCCAACTTTTTGAGGATTAATGATCAAATTGGATCCATGAATAATCCCCAACTCTTCCATTTTCTTCATGCGTACGTGAATTGTTCCCCCCGAGACAATCAACTTTTTCGCAATTTCAGTGTATGGAATTGATGCATCTTCCATAAGAATGGAAAGGATCTGTACATCAAGATTGTCTAAATCGTAATTAGAATAATTTTTTTCCATAAATGTGATTTTTTTCCAACAACCGCAATCTATATCACGATAATTGAGATACTTTTTTATTGAGCTAAAGCTCAGGTTTATAGATTTATAATTAGATAATCCTATGCAAAGAGTTAAATTTTTCTTTCTGCACTATTCCATCTTTTTATAGATCTAATCTCTTTGAATCTTTTGCAAAAATAATAACAAAATTTGATATATTATTTGGTTATTTTGAAGGAATGCAAATTAAAATTAACATATTTTTATAATATGACATTGTTTTTAAATTTGTTAGCTTTAATAATATTATTTAAACAGAGGTAGACGAAATGGAAATTGAAGATGTAGTAATTTCTCGAAAAAAACCAATATATCCAGTAGGGCAAGGATTGGCTAAGTATTTGAAAATGTATCAACGGGATGCTAAGTTGCCTATATCTTATTTTGATTTACTGAATTTTCAGGAAACTGTTCCTGTCATGGATAAATTTGGAAATGATACTTTTTGGGAAACACCGTTATATCCCCCTTATATTCAAGACCAATTATATGATGGATTGAAAATTATCTATGCGAAATTAAAGGCCTCAGGAAATACACGTATTGTGCAGCACAAAATTATTGATCGTATTGAATATTGTGCTTTTGGCAATACACGTCCTTTTCGAATTCGAATTATCAATAGGTTGAATGATGTATATGATTATTTTTATATCAAACAAGCGGATGCTTCCCGTATTTATGGTTTAGAATTGGAGGAAATATTATCGCCTAATCAAGTAAATTATTTGTATGATTTTGAAACTTTGGTAGAAGAACATATTGTTGGGATTCCAGGAGATGTGTTTAGTAAGACACGAATGGATCATCCTGACTATAACCAAACGCGTATAGCGAAAGAATTCGTAAAATTCAATGAACGATGTACTATTGCTTTATTGGGGGATATGCGATCTTATAATTTCGTGATGCAGATAACTCCAGATTTTGATGATTTTCAATTTCGTATCCGTGCTATTGATTTTGATCAGCAATTTTATGAAGGAAATCCGAAAGTTTATATGCCGCAGTTTTTCAAGGAATGTTTTCCCTATGTTAAGCTGTGTATGGAACATTTGAATGATAAGACGGTGCTGCAATATCAGCAAGAGGAGCGCTCTTCAATAGTTCACCGTGTCCGTAGTGAACGCCATCGCATCAAAGATTTGCGCGATGCTTCTCGTGGGCAGGAATTGTCCACACCTGAGAATATTCGTCAATTGAAAGAAGGATATGCCAAAATATATAACAACGATCAATATTATCGCTGTAAGACGATGACAGATATTGTGGAGTTGAATGTGAAAAATGTAATTCGTTCTGTACAGATTTAGCCGATTCGGTCTTCATTGTCTTTGACAAAGGCTGACCATCCGGAATAACTTTTTGATCCAGCGCTGGTATTTTGCTGAAATGAATGACAGACTGCAACAGCTAGTCCATCAGTAGCATCTAAAAATTCAGGAGTTTCTTTGAATCCAAGAAGCGTTTGAAGCATAGCAGCTACTTGTTCTTTGCTTGCATTACCAGTACCAGTTACGGATTGTTTTATCTTCCGAGGAGAATATTCAAAAATAGGAATGTCGCGGCTTAGGGCAGCAGCCATGGCTACGCCTTGAGCACGTCCCAATTTGAGCATCACTTGAATGTTTTTGCCGTAAAATGGAGCTTCTAATGCCACACAGTCGGGGTTGTACTCGTCTATGAGTGCTAAGACTTTTTTGAAGATTCGTTGCAACTTTAAGCCATGGTCATCCAAGTGTCCCATCTTCACGACTCCTAACGTTTGGAGTGCTACTTTTTTACCCGTTTCCTTCACTACACCGTATCCCAACACCACAGTACCGGGGTCGATGCCTAGAATGACACGTTCTTTGGCTTTTTGTTTTAACATATAGCAAAAATAAGTAATTGCTTAGGCTTTTTGCCTATTAAGATTGTTTTACATAAAATTATTGTTAAAATTGTGCGACCAAAACTACTATGCTGACAAAAACGCATAAGAAATATCTCAACTTTGGAATCAAATTGACAATTGTTGGTTTGGCATTTTGGTTTATTTATTCAAAAGTTAGTAATCAAAAAAATCTACTGGAATTCAAGGATCTAATAAATAGTGTAGATGATACTCTGATCTTTGGAACAGTCGCGATAGTCCTGGTGTTAATGTTTTGCAACTGGTTTTTTGAAATTGTAAAGTGGCAATATATTATTCGTGATGTGCAAAAAATAAGTTTTTGGACAGCTACCAAATCACTTTTTTGTGGATTGACTTGGGCCATATTTACTCCGAATCGCATTGGCGAATATGGTGGTAGAATATTGTTGTTGAAACCCGATAACAGAGCTAGAGGAGCTGTTTTAATGGGGGTGGGGTTATTTGCACAATTGGTGTTGACCAGTGTGTTTGGTGCTTTGGGAATTGCTTGGTTTGTTTCTACATTTTTGGATACTCCTTCCTCGGTACAATTTGGAATTTGGGTGCTGGCTATAATTTATGGTTTAGCTTTTGTTCTTTTGTATTTTAATGTACATTGGATAGATTATTTGGTGGGGAAAGTACGTTTTATGAAAACAATACAATCTTTCTTTGATGTATTGCGCGATGTAACGACCAACCAATTGTGGAATGTACTATTATTGTCTTTAATCCGTTTCATCATTTTTACTTCGCAGTATGTGATTTTGATGGTCGTAATATTACCCGAATTATCTTTGCTACCTATGGTGATGATGATTTTCATCCTTTTCTTTGTGCAATCGGCATTACCTACGATGGATATTTTTGATTTTAGCGTACGTAGCTTTGTGGCAAGTAATTTATACGGATATATTACTACACAAGATATTGCTGTAATGGCAATTGTTTCTTTTATATGGTTTGTTAATCTGATTCTTCCGGCATTTATAGGATCAGTATTTGTGTTGAATGTAAATTATTTTGGTGATAACAATTCTTAATTTTGGCCTTACGATTGGAGCACTTTTGTATGTGCTTATTCTTGTTTATTTGCGTAAAGGGTGGGGAGCTATTCCTTTTTTTTCGTCACCACAAACTTCTTCTAAAGATGTTTCTATTCTTATTGCTGCGCGAAATGAGGAAGATAATATTGCACGGACAATTGAGGCTGTTCTTCAGCAAAATTATCCTTCAGCACAGTTGGAATTAATTATTGTAGATGATCATTCCACAGATAAAACGGCTGAAATCGTTAGAACTTATGCGGATCGTGGTGTTAAGATGTTGCAGTTGCAGGTGGGAGATAAACTTAATTCGTACAAAAAATACGCCATTACTAAAGCAATAGAAATGGCTTCTGGTGAGATTATTGTCACTACAGATGCGGATTGTCGAATGGGACCGGATTGGATTCGGACGATTATGGCTTATTTCGATAAGCATGATAGTTATTTGGTGTCATCTCCGGTAGCCTATTCTGAAGAAAAATCAAGATTTGAAGAGCTGCAAACTTTGGAATTTCTTTATCTTATTGGTCTAGGAGCTGCCGGAATTGGAAATGGCAATCCGACGACTTGTAATGGCGCAAATTTGGCCTATCGTAGAGATGTATTTTTTGAGATGGGTGGTTTCAAAGGAATAGATAATCTGGCTTCTGGTGATGATGAGCTTTTCTTGCACAAGGTAGCTGAAAAATACGCCGACAAAATAGGTTTTTGTAAATCCCGTGATGCGATTGTGTATACCGATGCCAAACCTGATTTAGCGTCATTTATAAGTCAACGAAAACGTTGGGCTTCAAAAAGTACAAAATACAAGGACAAAAAAGTAATCTTTTTGGGTGTTTGTATTTGGCTGTTCAATTTAGCTCTGATATGTTCGCTTATAGGTTTTGTGGTGTTGTTGCCTAGCCTAAATTGGTGGCTTTTGACAGCCTTTGCATTAAAATTGATTATTGAATTTATATTCTTATTGCCTGTTTTATCATTTGCCAAGCGATTGGAATTATTGAAATACTTACCTTTCTTAACGGTAATACATACTTTCTATATGGTGTATATCGGGATTGCAGGTAATATTGGAAAATATGATTGGAAAGGTAGACAGGTTAATTAACCTTCTACCTTATTTCTAATCGTTTCTTCAGCTAGCTTCACAATTTCTTCTATTGTTAATCCTTCGGTTTGGATAGGATCTAATACTTCCCATTTCAATGGAGTAAAAGGTCTTAAAGGAAACATCCCATATTGCACCATTTCATATGATCCTGTAATCGCAACAGGAACGATTAACGCGGTTGGATTTTTCTTCACTAAAGTCGCAATTCCACCCACATTAAAGGTTTTCATTTTACCGTTACGCGTACGAGTTCCTTCTGGGAAGATAAAAGCAGACCAGTTTTTTTGCTTCATGTTATTTGCCAGTTTCAATATTTCAGCTATAGACTGCTTTGGATCTTTACGGTCAATATTTGCGGCTCCGCCATGTTTCAAGTTAAAAGAAATGCTTGGAATACCTGCAGTAGCTAGTTCAATTTTAGAGATGAATTTTCCATGGAAACGGCGTAGGAAATAAATCATTGCGGGAATATCATATGTGCTTTGATGATTTGCGACAAAGATAATAGGCGTATTAAGCGGTAATTTATTATTATCAATGAAAGTAACTGAGTTGAATAAAAGGTAATTGCAGTGTGTTAAAAAGAAGTTGAGAATATCTACACTTTTCTTATGAGCTGAATAGCCTCCTAATTTTAAGGATAACCATTGAATAGGGTGAAATATCAACAAACATACAGCAAATCCTATATAAAATATTGGAGTAAGTATACAACCTAGAATCTTTCTCATTTCCTGTCAAAATAAAATTTAGCAAATATAAGCATAAGCTTTTGAGTGTCGAAAAATGTTTATCAGCTTATTAATTTAGAATATTGTTTTAATATTATTAAGTTTTTATTTAATAATGTTAAGTTTTTAATTATTTTTATGTAAATAAATAGTTTGAAAATGAAATTACCAATTCGCTGTCCCAGTTGTGAGGAAAAGTTGAAAGTTTCAAAATTATGGTGTGAGACCTGTGAAACTGAAGTGTTGGGAAAATATGGTATGCCTTTGTTTATGCAATTGAGCGGGGAGGAACAAGAGTTTATTTTAGAATTTTTGTTGAGTTCGGGAAGTTTAAAAGAAATGGCAAACAAGATGGGTAAAAGTTATCCTACAGTACGAAATAAGCTGGATGATTTGATAGAAAAAGTTAAAAATTTACATGATGAAAAATAGCATATATACAGAAAAGCAGAGCTTTTGGACCTGGTGGTTAGGGGTATTGTTTGGAGTCGTGTTATATATGCAGTTAGAACCCATTTTTTCAGGCGAAAAGAATTTGGATTCTTCCACTATTATTGCGCTAGGTATAGTGGGAACCGTGTTATTGCTTATGTTGTTGTTGCGGTTGCGTACGACCATCGATGATCATGGAATCACGATACGTTTTTTTCCTTTCGTTAGAAAGAAAACTTGGGAATGGGAACAGATAAGTGAAGTCTTTGTGACTGAATATTCCATTGCAGATTATGGAGGATGGGGCTATCGCGTAAGTTCAAAAGGGAAGGCTTACAATACCAAAGGTAAATACGGTTTACAGTTAATTTTGAAAAATGGTGCTCGTATAATGGTGGGTACGCAGAATCCAGAAGTGGTTAAACAGGTCATAGAAGATCTAAAAAAATAAGAGCTAATGCATAAGTTTATAAATCCTTTTGAAATCTACTCGGAGAAAAAACTTTTTTGGCTAGGTGTTGTTTTAGCTTTCCTAGCATCCTTGCTTTCGAGTTACTCCGATCTTCTGATTTTTGGATCGTTGAAGGTTGTCAATAATTACCACCAAACCTGGTATATTGCGATTTTTAATTTAACACTTATTTTGTTTTCCAATTCGCTAGTGTTATTTGTATTTGGTCGCCTTCGGTACGATAAAACACGATTTATTGATGTGTTTAATGTGGTGTTGATTGCGCATATAGCCATTTATGTCTTACTTTTCTTGACGGCTTTGCCAGTTGTTCAAAATGCACTTACCGCTATAGAATTGGAAATATTAGACAAAGGATTTGCTGCTCCAAAACTTTCGAAGTTGCATATGTTCACCATAGGAATTTTTGGGATTCTGACATTGTCACTTATTGTATATTTCTTTTATCTCTTGATAGTCGGAATGAAAATTGCAATGAATAGTAAAAATAAGGTAGATGTGTTTGTGATTATCGTATTGGTATTCACTTGGAACACACTAATACAATTTCTTAATCCTTTTATTTAAATATGAAATACATAGGTTTATTGTTGGTTTTGTTGTTGCAATCCTGTATGGGATTTTCGCAGGAAATAATCGGAAGTTGGTCTGGGAAGCTTGACATTGGCACGCAGAAATTAACATTTGTAGTGCATATCGGACAAGAAAATGGGCAATGGACAGCAAAGGCGGATAGTCCAGATCAAGGAGCTTTTGGTATTCCTTTTCAAATCCAAGTAGAAGGGGATTCTGTCTTCTTAAACAATCCGCAAGGGATAAAATTGAGTTTACTTATTATAAGTCAAGATAAATTACAAGGTCAATTCTCCCAAAGCGGGATGAAAATTCCTGTGATATTAGCGCGTACAGCGAAAGACGTGCTTACCAATAAAGTTCTTCCCTTTCAAACACCAAAACCTCCCTATTCATATGATACACTAGATGTTGTTTTTCCCAATAAATATGCAAACATTCAATTAGCAGGTACGCTTACATTTCCAAAAGAAAAAGGTAAATATCCTGCGGTAATTCTATTGACAGGATCTGGACAACAGGATCGTGATGAAACATTGTTTGGACATAAACCTTTCAAAGTATTGGCAGATTATTTAACGCGGAATGGGATAATCGTTTTACGCTACGATGATCGCGGAGCAGGAAAAAGTGAGGGATCATTTGAAGCGAGTACGATTGATGATTTCAGTAAAGATGCTATTTCGGCATTGGAATTTTTGAAGCAACAGAAAAATGTTGACATCAATAAAATTGGCATACTTGGGCATAGCGAAGGTGGTTTGGTGGCAAATCTTCTGGCAGGACAAGGTATTCCAAATGTTTCTTTTATAGTGACTTTGGCTGCACCAACAGTTCCGATTCGAGATTTGATGATTGAGCAATTGTACAGTGTGGGCAAAGCAGAAGGCATGTCCGAATTTCAATTGGAAATGGCTAAAGAAATTAATAAGAAGAATTTTGATGTAGTAAAAAGTGAACTGAATACAGATGAAGCATTTTCACAATTGAAAAAGAATATGAATATCATGGAGGAGTCATCACAGAATGAAGCAATTCGTAAGGAAATGTTGATGATGGTTACACCAGCCTATAGATATTTTGTGCGGATAGATCCAACAGATTTCATTAAGGAAATTTATATACCTGTTTTCGGTGCGTTTGGAACATTAGACGTGCAAGTGCCTTCTACTTTAAATTTGAGGGGATATTATGACCATTTACCGAGGAATTCAAAAACTGTTCTTAAAGAATATGATGGTATGAATCATTTATTTCAGAAGGCTAAAACTGGAAGGGTAGCAGAATATGCGCAAATCCAGGAGACTATAAATGAACAGGTTTTAAAAGATATTGCATTCTGGATCAAAGGGCTGTAAAGCAAAAGAAGCCTAATCGTAATTGATTAGGCTTCTTTTTTTTAAGGCGTCATATTCGACACTGGTAATATCTTTCCGTTATAAAATTTACTTCCGTTTTGAGCAAATTCAGCGACATAGCGTCCCATTTCAAATGCTAATGTTCCAGCTTCTAATCCAGGAAAGGCTGCTTCAAACATTTCCGTTTGTGAAGAGCCTAAAGCAAGGCAGTTTACTTTTATGTTGCGGTCTTTAAATTCTTCAGCCAAGCATTCTGTCAATACAGCTAATGCACCTTTACTTGCAGAATAAGCACTTAGTCCTGCAAATTTTACAGAACCTTGAAAACCTCCCATACTACTAATATTAACAATATGTCCCCCTTCAGTCATTAGAGGTGCCACATGTTTAATCATATTAACATGTCCCAGGACATTACTTTGTAGCATGTGAGCAAATTCTTCCGCAGAAGTATCTAAGAAAGGTTTGTTAACTATAGCTCCTGCATTGTTAATCAAAATATCTACCTGGTCAAATTTTGATTTGATAAAAGGCACTAAAGAATCGGGATAATTATCATACACGATGTCAAATTGCGCAGGGTACAGTTTGCCTCCATCAAAATTTAAATCAGAAGCGATTTCATGTAGTCTTCTTAATTTATCGGCAGATCTCGCTAATGCAATTACATTATTTTCTTTATTTGCGGTCAAATCCAACACTGTTTCAAATCCAATACCGCTACTCGCTCCTGTGATAATAATATTTGCCATGATAATTTAGTTTTCTTCGATTTTTTCCGTAATAATTTCTTCTTCCACCTCGGCAACGGAGGGTAATTTTTTTGCTCCTAATCTTTCAGGTCTAAATATATAATAGATTCCTGATGTAGCCATTAATAAAGATATAATGTAGAAAAATAGACTTAATAAGACTGCCGTATGCTCGTTAATTTGCAGATAAGTTGCGCCATACAACATTACTAATTCTCGTAAACCGACTCCTCCTCCAATAGATGGTACTATGGAAACTAAAGATGATACAAGGAATATTAGTAGGTAAGGAGAGAATTTGTATTGAAAATTCAAAGAATACAATATTAAAATAGCAGCGATAACTTGAAAACTTTGTACGCCTATAGCTTTGATGTGAGTAGAAATGAATTTCTTCGCAAAATCTTTGAAAAAAGTGTGCAGAATAAAGTAATAGCTAGCTGTACCAATTATTGCTGCAGAAATAGTAAGGTAATTGGGTATAGCCAATCTCGGCATGAAAATAACTAAGGCACATATGATAACTGCCAATGCCCAAAGTCCACTTAGTCGGTCAAAAAAGACTGCACTTAGAACTTTTCTTCCTTTGACATGATGTTCTTTTTTCAAAAAATAAACTTTATAGCCATCGCCTCCAATACCTCCCGGAAGGAAGAAATTGTAAAGTAGACCCAATTGGTACAATCTAAAATTATAACGTTCGGTCAAAAAAAGTTTAATGGCTTTGAAAAAAGAATTTAAACGGGAGGAAGCTATTAATTGAGAAATGGCATAGCTACAAAATGCTAAAAATAAAAATCCCCAATTGCAGTCGATTAAAGCATTTTTTAATTCTACAAAATCAATCTTGCGGGTAACCCAATACAAAGCTCCAAATGTGACAATGACTTTGAAGATGTTTTTGGTAATCTCAAGAGCTTTGTTTTTCTTCATTTATTATAATGTATTTTGCAAAAGTAAACATTCTCCTGCAGATTGATTCTGTGCAATAATAAAATTACTTATGGTATGATTTTTGGTTTATATCGCCAGTAATGTATCAAAGATTAATATATCTTTGTGTTACTAACTCTTACTTAGAAATAAACAACAATAGTTATGCGTAAACATATTCTTTCTTTGATGTCACTTTTTGTAGTGATAGCTTTATTATCTAGTTGCGGTGCTCAACGCAAAGACGGTGGCTATAGCACAGGTTCAACTAGTTCCACAACTGCTTCAGGTCCTTCAGCTTCCCAATGGCGTAACGGTGTGAAAGGTACTTGGGTGTTAAATTCCGTAACACGTCAAGATATTCCTCAGTCTTATACGATTAAAAATATTTTTGACGAAGCTCCAGTAGATTGTTTCATCGGTAGTGTTTGGAATCTTCCAACAGGGAATTATAGAGGTAGTATTTCGTTCAATGCATCGGGGACATTATGTGCAAACGGAGCGGTTCGTACAATTATTTGGTCTATTTTTGATCCAAAAAATGGTTCAAACCCTGAATTCCAATTTAAGAAATTGTATGCAGGAGATAAAGCTTCGAATGTAACTACAGGATATAGATTAGGTCTTTCATTTGCAGATGGTCAAACATTGACAATGAAAATGCCGGTAGATTTAGATAATGGTACTGGTTATTTGATTTTTAACTTTACAAGACAAGCAAATTAAGGTACATAAAAAAACTCCGATATTCATCGGAGTTTTTTTATGCTATTTAGTTTTTTTCAAAGCTTGCAAGATATCATTGATAATATCTTCTTGATCTTCTAAGCCTACAGATAAACGAATAGTTCCGGGTTTAATGCCAAGGCTATTTCTTTCATCTTCTGTAAGTTTAGCATGGGTAGTAGTAGCTGGATGTGTGGCAATAGTTCTAGAATCCCCCAAGTTCGAAGTATAACGAATCATTTCTAATTCATCTATAAACCGAAACGCACGATCTTTTCCTCCTTTTACTTCAAAAGTTACGATTCCACCACCTGCTTTCATTTGCTTTTTAGCCAACTCATATTGTGGATGTGAAGCCAAGAAAGGATATTTTACGTCAGCGATTTCATCATGATGTTCCAAAGTTTGAGCTAAAGCTAACGCATTCGAACAATGTCTATCCATACGTAAACCTAATGTCTCTAAACTTTTGGACAAAATCCAAGCATTGAAAGGAGACATAGATGGACCAGTATGACGAATAAAGAACATTAATTTGTTGATCAATTCCTGAGAACCCACGATAATACCACCTAACACACGACCTTGACCATCCATATATTTCGTAGCTGAATGAATCGATAAATCAAATCCGTATTGCAAAGGTTTTTGCAGATATGGTGTAGCAAAACAGTTGTCAATGGAGAAGATTACGTTAGGATATTTTTGTTTCAAAGCGCCCAATTTTTCCAAATCGTAAAGTTCTAAACCTGGATTTGAAGGTGATTCTAAGAATACAATTTTAGTATTCGGCTGAATCGCTTGTTCCCACTCCTCAATATTGGCAGAATTCACATACGTGAATGAAACGCCCCATTTAGGGAATTGTTGTGTCAACAACTGATGGGTAGAACCGAAAATCGCACGGCTAGAAACGATATGATCACCAGATTCAATAAATGCAGCAAAAGATGCAAATACAGCAGCCATACCAGAGGAGAATGCTAATCCCGCTTCTGCATTTTCCAATGTGCATACACGGTTGATAAATTCTGTCGTGTTAGGATTCGCGTAGCGAGAATATACCATTCCTTCTTCTTCTTCGGCGAATATCGCACGACCTTGTTCTGCACTTTCAAAAATGAAACTTGAAGTTAAATATAATGGTACAGAATGCTCTCGAGTAGCTGAACGTGGGGCTTGCTCACGTATTATTCTGGATTGATCTTTTTTCATAATGGCGGTAAAGTTAAGGAATTGTTGTTTGAATATCTATTAATCAAGTCGTGATTTTTTAAAATTTTATAAAAGATTCATCTAATTCGTTTTAGGATTGCTAAGGATATACTGTTTTGTTTTTTATTATGTTATCTCTTATGAGGTGTTTATAAGTTATTGCAGGTAAAATAGTTTACTTTTGTGATAAGTTAGTTTAGAATTGTTTAGTCCTAAAGCTTTAATTTGGCTTAATATTTTATGATGATAGCCTAAATAATCATTGATAACATTATAAACCCATGAAGACGATATCCTTTTTAATAGCGAATACTTTGGTTGTATGTAGTTTGCACGCCCAAGAAGCTCCAAAACCTTATGGCGTTTTACCTTCTGAGCGCCAATTAAAATGGCATGAAATGGAAACATACTGTCTGATTCACTATACTCCAACTACTTTTCAGGATAAAGAATGGGGATTTGGAGATGCAGATCCTAAAATTTTTAATCCTTCACAATTTGATGCTAATCAGATAGCAAAGGCAGCAGCTTCAGCAGGGTTTAAAGGGTTAATTAGCGTGGCTAAGCATCATGATGGTTTTTGCTTATGGCCAACTAAAACGAATACTTATAATATTAGCCAATCTCCTTGGAAAGAAGGTAAAGGCGATATGGTGAAGGAATTTATGGAAGCATCACATAAAAATGGAATGGCTTTCGGTACTTATCTTTCCGCCTGGGATCGCAATGATTTGCGCTATGGCACTCCCGCTTATACGGATGCTTATCGCGAGCAGCTCACTGAACTCATGAGCAATTATGGGGAGCTATTTACTTCTTGGCATGATGGCGCGAATGGGGGAGATGGATATTATGGAGGAAGTAATGAAAAACGTACTATTAATTCCGCAACATATTATGAGTGGGAAGAAAAGACTTGGCCCATCATTAGAAAACTACAGCCTATGGCTTCTATATTTTCGGATGTAGGACCAGATATGCGTTGGGTGGGAAATGAACACGGACATGCAGCCGAAACCTCATGGGCAACTATCACAACGAAAGGTACTATTGAAGGTGTGAAGCCGATGCCAGGGGCGAGTACCGATGCATCTAATTTGCCTACTGGAGATCGAAATGGTAAGTATTGGATACCTGCAGAATGTGATGTGCCTCAAAGACCAGGCTGGTTTTACCATAAAAATCAAGATACTAAGGTGAAAACCCCTAATCAACTTTTTGATATTTATCTCAAATCGGTAGGGCGTGGAGCAAATATGAATTTAGGATTGGCACCTATGCCAGAAGGAATTTTACACCCTAACGATGTAAAATCGCTGAAATATTTTGGAGAAAAACTTCAAAAAACATTTGCGCATAATCTAGCTAAAGACGCTAAAGCTACAACTAAACATTTACGCGGGAAAAGTGCTGAGTTTGCATTGAAGAATATTTTTGATGATGATAGATACAGTTATTATGCACCAAAGGATAAGGTGCTGAATCCTGAAATTATAATTACTTTAAATGGGGAAAAGGAGTTTGATTTAATTCGTATTCGAGAAAATATTAAACTAGGACAGCGTTTAGATTCGGTTGTAGTAGAAAAGTGGAACGATGGAAACTGGGAAAAGATTGCTTCAGCGACGAGCATAGGTGCTAACCGCTTAATTAAATTAGGAACAGCAATAAAAGCAACTAAATTGAAGGTCAAATTGTATGCGCCAGTAGCCCCGACTTTGAGTGATTTTGCCTTGTTTAAGGAATATGATGAGCCATTTGCTTTTGATTCTAATGTGATCTCTAGTCAAACGTTGATAAGGGCAACACACAAAATTTTGAATTCTAATTTGGCAGTTAATTCTCCCTCTGCCTACACAACCGTTAAATCAGCAGACCTTATTGTAGAGCTTACAGAGCCTATTGTAGCATTGGGATATTTTCCAAGACAAGATGGAATAAAAGAAGGAATAGTGCTAAAGTATGATATTTTTGAAAGTCAAGATAAAGTGAATTGGACAAAAGTCCAGGAGGGTGAATTTGCGAATGTTTTATCGAATCCTATTGAGCAAATAATTGAATTCGATAAGATTATATCTAGTAAATATTTAAAATTCGTTGCGAAAGATATGGCAGTAGGATTTACCTTTGGGGAATTTAATGTATATAAATAGCCGAGCCTACCAAATAAACTATGAAAAACATCCTTACTATTTTGATGTGCGTATTGTGTTTAACCTCCAACGCACAAGATCTTAAATTGTGGTATGATAAACCCGCTAAAATCTGGGAGGAAACGCTTCCATTAGGAAATGGCTGGATAGGAATGATGCCTAATGGAGGCGTTCAAGAAGAAAATATTGTTTTGAATGAAATATCCATGTGGTCAGGAAGTCCTCAAGATCCCAATAATTATAATGCCTATAAAAAAGTTAGCAGCATTCAAGAATTATTATTTCAAGGAAAGAATGATGAGGCGGAGAAATTAGTTAATCAAAATTTTGTGTGTGTAGGTGCGGGATCCGGACATGGCAATGGAGCTAAAGTACCTTATGGATGTTTTCAAAATTTAGGCTATTTAAATATTCATTTTCTTAATAATGCAACTTTCACTCAATACCGTAGGGAATTGGATTTGGAAACAGGTATAGCTAGTTCTCATTATTCTAATCTAGATACTACTTATTTCAGAGAGTATTTCGTTTCGCAAGATAAAAATATCGGAGCAATGAGATTTTCTTCGAATAAAAAATACACTATTGATATAGCCTTACATTTTTACAGAGATGAAAATGTAAAGACGCATACAGTGAAGGGCAATACTATTCTAGTCGAAGGTAATCTTCCAAATGGTTACGGAGCAGACGGACTTCGATATGCTACGAAATTTTTAGTGGTAAATAAAGGCGGAGAGATAACGAATTACGATAATCAAATTATTGTGAAGGGAGCACAAGAAATAGTAATTTACTATACAGCATCTACAGATTATTATGAACACAATCCTACACAATATGTGGAAAATCAATTATCTGAAAAATTAGATTACGCCACCTTGAAGAAACAACACCTTCGTAAGTATAAGGAAGTTTTTGCTCGCGTAAAATTGAATATAGAAAATGATACTGTTCAAAGCCACCTTCCAACAGATAAAAGATTGGCTAATTTTTTTCAAAATCCTGCAAAGGATAATAATTTAGCGGTATTGTATTATCAGTTTGGTCGTTATTTGACTATTTCGAGTACAGCTCGAGATTCGGATAAAGCATTACCTCCGAATTTACAGGGGTTATGGGCGCATCAAATCCAAACACCGTGGAATGGAGATTACCACCTTAATGTAAATGCGCAAATGAATCATTGGGGAGTAGAAGTAAATAATTTGTCTGAATATCATAAGCCTTTCATAAATCTTATTAAAAGAGTGGCCAAAGAAGGAGAAAAGACTGCAAAGGCTTATTATAATGCACCAGGATGGGTAGTATATATGATGACAAATGTATGGGGCTATAGCGCTCCGGGAGAACATGCATCATGGGGAGCGAGTACGGCTTCAGGTTGGTTGTGTAATCATCTGTGGGAGCATTATTTGTTCACAAAAGATAAAGCTTATTTGAATGAAGTGTATCCAATTCTTAAAGATGCTGCGTTATTCTATAAAAATACTTTGGTTCAGGATCCAAAAACAAAATATTGGGTGACATCACCTTCTGTATCTCCTGAAAATGGATTTAGATTACCAAATGGAAAAGTTGCATCTGTAGTCATGGGTCCCACAATTGACAATCAGATTGTACGAGAATTATATATTTCGGTAATTTCTGCTGATTCTATTCTTCAGAAAAAGGATCAGTTTGCTTCGGCATTAAAGAATGATCTGAATTTGCTGCCACCAGCGGTTGTAGTGAGCAAAGATGGAAGGGTAATGGAATGGTTGGAAGACTATGAAGAAATTGAACCACAACATCGCCATGTGTCTCATTTATATGGATTATATCCAGCACCTTTTATATCACCAATAACTACCCCAGAATGGGCTTCCGCTGCCAGAAGAACGTTGGAAGTACGTGGCGATGGTGGAACTGGTTGGTCACGAGCTTGGAAAATATTGTTTTGGGCACGTCTTCATGATGGAGACCATGCCTTAGAAATCTTACGTCAGCTATTAAAACCTGCGATTAATGATCAAGGTAAAATATCAGCTGGAACCTATCCTAACTTATTCTGTGCACATCCACCCTTTCAAATTGATGGCAATTTTGGTGGGTCAGCGGGTATTGCTGAGATGTTGGTGCAGAGTCATGAAGGATTCATTCATCTTTTGCCTGCTCTTCCCGCTGCCTGGAAAAAAGGAGAAGTAAAAGGACTTCGTGTAAGAGGTAATATGACCGTAGATATTAGATGGGAGGATAATACAATCATCAAGTATGCGGTGAAAGGTCCTAAAGGTCAGAAAATTCAAGTTCGGGTTAATGGTGTTAATGAAAATAAAATTCTATAAAATTAAATTTTGTTATTTTAAATTAATTGTATATATTTAGTTATAATTACTAACTATTTATTTCATAACATTTTAAATAACCATTTTTATGAAAAGTCTATTTCAATTGGGGGGTAGACTTTCATTTATTTTCATCTTTATTTTAGCTATTTCATGTAAAAAGGATTCTTACGTTGATGAGGAAAATGAATTAGTCTATCCTGTAAACTTTACATTTACGAATTTCAAAAGCTCAACGAGTTTTTTGAAGACTGCTTCGTTGAAAAATCAATTTCGCGCAGCAAATTCAGTCCCCGAAAATTATAGCGAAGGGTTTATTTATTTCTGGAGTTTCAATAACGAAACTTTGGTGCCCGATGTCAAGTATTCTAAATCTGCAAATCCCTCAATTACTTATAATAATGGTAAGGAAATCAACTATGGAGCTGGATTTGCGTTTGAAGGATATACGGCAGGAAGAGCAGCTAATTTTGTAGGACCGAGCGAAATACTCTTAAAATTTCCTATAAA
>NZ_JAAKGQ010000099.1:0-1659 GCF_011043515.1 Sphingobacterium sp. SGL-16
TTTCCTGTTTTCAGCAAGTCATTTTAACTTAACTCAAACTCACTGTAATTCAGTGTATTACTGTTGAATTATTTAAAAATAGGGTGTCTCATGGCTTTTTTATCTATTTTGTGATGTGTTTGTCAGAAAGAAAAAGAACCATTCAGGTAGTTTTAGCGTCCAGCTGATTTCCAAAAGCTCGGGTAAATACAAAGTGGTTGAAACGATCGGCTCATCAGTAGATGAGCAAGAGCTTTCGAAGCTGATGTTGAAGGGTGAGCAGCGCATTCGTGAGCTGAAAGGCCAGTTTACCATGTTTACTCCTGAAAAGGATAACGTCATCGAAAGCTTTGTGTCTGAATTAAGCAATGGTCAAATCCGAACGATAGGTCCAGAGCTGGTTTTTGGAAGGATTTTTGACCATATTGGTTACGGGATAATTGAAGATCCGCTCTTTAGGCATTTGGTTGTTTCCCGTCTTGCGTTTCCTTTAAGCAAATTGAAAACGGTTGAATACCTCTATCGTTACCAAGGAGTCTCTGTGAGCATAGATTCTATCTATCGCTTTTTGGACAAGCTGAATAATCAATTGAAAGAAACCATCGAAAAGATAGGTTTCGAACATACCAAACGGGTTCTGAAGGGAGAAATCAATATTGTTTTCTACGATATGACCACCCTTTATTTTGAATCAAGTGATGAGGATGACCTCCGAAAAAGCGGCTTTAGCAAAGATGGTAAGCATAGTAACCCTCAGATATTTTTAGGTTTGTTGGTGGGGCTGGGAGGATATGCGATCGGTTACGATATTTTTGAGGGTAATATCTACGAAGGAAATACACTTATCCCGGTCATCGAAAAAATAAGTAAGCGGTTCGGACTGAACAAGCCGGTGATCGTAGCTGATGCGGGTCTTTTAAACAAGTCCAACATCACTAAACTGGAAGAACAAGGTTACCAATATATTCTTGGAGCACGTTTGAAAAACAGTGGCAGAACGATAAAGGAAACAATCATCGGACACTCGCTGAAGGATGGAGAGTATCTGGTAATCCAAGGTGAAGCCATCAGGACTATCATCAGCTATTCCGATAAGAGAGCAAAAAAAGACGGTATCAACAGAAAACGGGGACTGAAAAGACTCGAAAAGCAAATCAACAGTGGCAGGCTTACCAAAAGCAATATTAATAACAGAGGCTATAACAAATACCTTAAAATGGAGGGAAATGTCAAAATCTCCATCGATAGGGAAAAATATGACCAGGACCAAAAATGGGATGGATTAAAGGGGTATGTGACCAATAGTACGCTTCCCGCTAAAGAAATCATAGCAAATTACAAAAATCTTTGGCACATCGAAAAAGCATTTCGGATGTCTAAAACTGATCTTCGGATCCGACCAGTTTATCATAGGTTAAGGCATAGGATCGAGGCTCATATTTGCTTGTCTTTTGTAGCTTACACCATTTATAAGGAATTGGAAAGGGTACTTAATAAGGAATCCTTCTCATTATCACCGGAAAAAGCCGCAGAGATAACAAGAAATATATACCAGCTGGAAATAGTACTCCCGGAATCCAGAGCCATAAAAAACATCCTCTTGAAAATGGATGAAAAACAAACAAGGTTAATCGAGATCGTCAATAAAAATTTCTAGGGTGTCCCATTGCGGAAAACAGG
>NZ_JAAKGQ010000100.1:0-1628 GCF_011043515.1 Sphingobacterium sp. SGL-16
AAGAGGCTGTCTGACCTTTTTAGATAGCCTCTTTACTTATTTACACTTTCTTAAATTAGTGTTTCAAAATTTAATTTTTTGCATTTTTCATTACCAAATAAAATAGCTTTTTGCTAAAATCATATTTTAAATTTTTCATTTTATACTTTTTGAACAGCCTCTTTATTTGCTTGTATCAACTTTCATTCTTTCTATATCAAGACGGATAGGCAAAGCATATTTCGTTCTGACAGGAATACCACTAAATATACCAGGCTTCCACTTCTCGCCTTTTTTCAACATCTCTATTCCAGCTTCTCCTGTACCAAATCCTTTATCAAATTCAACTACAAAATCGGTTAATGTTCCATTTTTTTCCACGACAAATGAAATCATAACGTTACCCTTTACTCTATTATCGTACGCTTTCTGCGGTAAATTATAATTTTGTATAATCCATTCTCGAAAAACCTTCATACCTCCTGGAGGTTCGGGATTTATTTCTACCTGTGTAAATAAAGAATCTCTTTTAAACTCAATTCCACTACCTCTCATACATCCACAGTTTAATTTAAACTTCTCAACACTGTCTTTCTTTAAGGAAGATTTCACTGTTGATGTTAAAACTTGCTTAGGCTTTGAAGTACAACTAGTAAAACATAAAATTGCCACAAAAACAGTAAAATAAATGGCGCACTTCAGATTCATCTTGCTCATAAGCTTATTTATTAAAAGCATATAATTTTAATTTTGGTCTAGCATTACTTAGTAATATGATGATATATTCGTTAATATTCCATAAAGTTTTAATTTGTTATAAGTCATTATTTTAAGAAATCAACATCATACTTTGCAAACATTAAAACACCTAACTTGTCTTCATCATTAAAATCAGATAATTATGAAACAATTAGAGAATAAAGTAGCAATTGTAACAGGTGGAGCTTCAGGTATAGGAAAGGCTATTGTTGAGCTTTTCGTCAAAGAAGGAGCTAAAGTCTTAATAGCAGATTTGAATGAAGATTCAGGTACTAAATTAGCTAATTCTTTAGGTGAAGCTACTGTATTTGTAAAAGCAGATTCTTCTTCGCCAGAAGACAATAAAAAATTAGTTGATATTGCTGTAGAAAAATTTGGAGCTTTACATATTGCGGTTAATAATGCAGGTATCGGCGGTGATGCAGCTACAGTTGGCGATTATGGCCTTGAAAGTTGGAAAAAAGTCATTGATATTAACTTGAATGGTGTTTTCTACGGTATGCACTATCAACTTCCAGAAATCGAAAAAGTAGGAGGAAGTATTATCAATATGGCTTCTATTTTAGGTCAGGTAGGCTTTGCATACTCTTCAGCTTATGTAGCCGCAAAACATGGAGTAGTAGGACTTACAAAAACTGCAGGTTGGGAATACGGTACTAAAGGTGTTCGTATCAATGCAATTGGCCCAGGTTTTATTTCCACTCCACTTGTGGATGATAATTTAGATAAAGAAACGTTAACTTTCCTCGAAACACAACATGCTATGCAACGTTTGGGTAAATCTGAAGAAGTTGCAGAATTAGCGCTTTGGTTAGCTTCAGACAAATCTTCGTTTGTAACTGGCTCCTACTATCCTGTTGATGGTGGCTATTTAGCTAAATAGAGTATTT
>NZ_JAAKGQ010000101.1:0-1613 GCF_011043515.1 Sphingobacterium sp. SGL-16
CTTTTAATCATGTATATAACGTAACGAATACCAATAACGTATTCTCTAGAAAGGAGGTATTCCAGCCGCACCTTCCGGTACGGCTACCTTGTTACGACTTAGCCCCAATTATCGGTTTTACCCTAACACGCTCCTTGCGGTTACATGCTTTAGGCACCCCCAACTTTCATGGCTTGACGGGCGGTGTGTACAAGGCCCGGGAACGTATTCACCGCGTCATTGCTGATACGCGATTACTAGCGAATCCAACTTCATGAGGTCGAGTTGCAGACCTCAATCCGAACTGTGAATGGCTTTTCGAGATTAGCATCCTCTTACAAGGTAGCTGCCCGCTGTACCATCCATTGTAGCACGTGTGTAGCCCCGGACGTAAGGGCCATGATGACTTGACGTCGTCCCCACCTTCCTCTCTGCTTACGCAGGCAGTCTGTTTAGAGTCCCCACCACTACATGCTGGCAACTAAACATAGGGGTTGCGCTCGTTGCGGGACTTAACCCAACACCTCACGGCACGAGCTGACGACAGCCATGCAGCACCTAGTTTCCTGTCCCGAAGGACTTATCTATCTCTAGATAATTCAGTAACTTTCAAGCCCGGGTAAGGTTCCTCGCGTATCATCGAATTAAACCACATGCTCCTCCGCTTGTGCGGGCCCCCGTCAATTCCTTTGAGTTTCACCCTTGCGGGCGTACTCCCCAGGTGGATAACTTAACGCTTTCGCTAAGACGCTAACTGTATATCGCTAACATCGAGTTATCATCGTTTAGGGCGTGGACTACCAGGGTATCTAATCCTGTTCGATCCCCACGCTTTCGTGCATCAGCGTCAATCATGACTTAGATAGCTGCCTTCGCAATTGGAGTTCTGAGACATATCTATGCATTTCACCGCTACTTGTCTCATTCCGCCATCTTCAATCACATTCAAGCTCATCAGTATCAAAGGCACTGCGACAGTTGAGCTGCCGTCTTTCACCCCTGACTTAATAAGCCGCCTACGCACCCTTTAAACCCAATAAATCCGGATAACGCTCGGATCCTCCGTATTACCGCGGCTGCTGGCACGGAGTTAGCCGATCCTTATTCTTACGGTACATTCAAGCTGATACACGTATCAGTGTTTATTCCCGTACAAAAGCAGTTTACAACCCATAGGGCAGTCATCCTGCACGCGGCATGGCTGGTTCAGAGTTCCCTCCATTGACCAATATTCCTTACTGCTGCCTCCCGTAGGAGTCTGGTCCGTGTCTCAGTACCAGTGTGGGGGATTCTCCTCTCAGAGCCCCTAGACATCGTAGCCTTGGTAAGCCGTTACCTTACCAACTAGCTAATGTCACGCGAGCCCATCCATATCCTATAAATATTTAACAGCATTCTGATGCCAGATCGCTGTGTCATGCGGTGTTAATCCGAATTTCTTCGGGCTATCCCCCTGATATGGGTAGGTTGCTCACGCGTTACGCACCCGTGCGCCACTCTCACCAGAATCAGCAAGCTTTCATCTGGATCCCGTTCGACTTGCATGTATTAGGCCTGCCGCTAGCGTTCATCCTGAGCCAGGATCAAACTCTCCATTGTAAAAATGAAGTTTGACTCTAACTATTTATAAAAAA
>NZ_JAAKGQ010000102.1:0-1598 GCF_011043515.1 Sphingobacterium sp. SGL-16
CGAAGCCTGCGCCTATACCATTCCTCTATCCGCTGTAACCGGCTCTTCATGTCCGCAAGCTTGAAGTATTCGAGCCAACCTCTAATGAACAGACCTAAAGAAGCTTTCCGATTTTCATAGCCCATACCATTGCTACGGCCTGTCAATTCTTTTAGTTTAGATTTGAGTTTGTCGTAACTTTTGGGGTGGATGCTCAAACGGCATTCTCCGGACTTCATATAGAAGCTATAGCCTAGAAACTTCATCCCTCTTACATAGCCGGTAGTTGTCTTCTCTTTATTGACACGCAGATACAGTATATTCTCTATGAATCGAATAATACTCCTTTTTGTCCTCTCTGCGGCTCGCTTGCTCCTACAGAAGACTAAACAGTCATCCGCATACCGAACAAAAGGATGCCCTCGACGTTCCAGTTCCTTATCTAACTCATTGAGCATAATATTACTCAACAATGGACTTAATGGACCGCCTTGAGGTACTCCCGAATGGCTCGCCCCAAACTTTGTCCCGACCTGAACTCCTGCCAAAAGATATTTATGGATAAGCGAAACTACTCGGCCATCCTTGATACGTTTAGAAAGAAGTTCTATCAGGCGACTATGGTTGACCGTATCGAAGAATTTCTCCAAGTCTAGGTCAACAGCATACTTGTAGCCTGATGAAATATAGGCCTGGGCTTGTTTCAGGGCATCATGGCTACTCCGATCAGGACGGAAGCCATAGCTGGTATCACTAAATTCCCCTTCGTAGATGGGAGAAAGAACTTGTGATATAGATTGTTGCACAAGACGGTCTACTACCGTTGGGATACCAAGTAAGCGTTTCTTTCCGCCGTCTTTGGGTATCTCAACGCGACGAACGGGACTGGGTTTATACTTGCCTTGCATGATTGATTGCCACAGAACTTCTTTGTGTTCTCTTAGCCACTCAGGCAGACCCGCTGTTTCCATACCGTCGACCCCACCACTCCCCTTATTGGACATCACTTGTTTATAAGCCTTGTTCATGTTGTAAGGGGAAAGGATTCGTTCCAGTAAGTCGTCTTTCGTAAATAATACTTCCGTGAGGTGGTTTTCAGTTATCCCAATAAAAGTCTGCACTCCTCGATAGCCCTTGGATTCTGTCCTACTATTCTCGAGCCAGTTATCACTCGTAGTTGATATTTTCTGCATTCTTTCTTTCATCAGGTAACATTCATTGACTGCTCACTTACAATAAGGTTCAGCCCTTCGATACGTTAATCGTTTCTACTATGGCTTCTGCTGACTTCTCACAGCAAGCTTTACTCCGAGCCTCTGAAAAAAAACATCCACTCGTCTGTGAGACCTCCCCAGTTAAGATTTTATTCTTTCCATCTTATACCTGCTTGATTTACTATGGACGTTCCGAATAGCTATCGGGCTTCGTCTTGTCTTGCAGACTCGCCCACGTCCTTTAGCCTTATATCAAGTTTCTGTCCGTCAGGTCAGATGTTTGCCGCAGACTTCCTTCAGATTCTACCTCGCGATAGACACCCTTGTCCTTAGCTGGACACTTCCCGCTATTAGGGCGTGTTGGGGACTTACACCCGTTAGAATAAAACCATGCTGGGCGAACAA
>NZ_JAAKGQ010000103.1:0-1595 GCF_011043515.1 Sphingobacterium sp. SGL-16
TAATCAACGTGTTTTTATGGCCAAAAGAGTACCTATCTTTAAACCTTATTTTCAAGACCAGATCATGGCAATTCCTCCAAGCCTGGATGAATTGGTATCTAAGTCACATCCTGTTCGGATTGTTAATGATGTAATCAATCGAATTAATATTCAAGGGTTATTGGATGCCTATAAAATTAAAGGCTCCTCTAGCTATCATCCTCAAATGTTATTGAAGGTTTTAGTTTTCGGCTACCTTAGCAATATTTATAGTAGTCGTAAATTGGAGATGGCATGCCGCGAAAATGTTAATTTTATGTGGTTAAGCGGCATGAGCTTTCCTGATCATAATACAATTAATAGATTTCGTGGAGTCCGCTTGAAGCAAGCATTACGCAGTATTTTTGAGGGAGTAGTAAAACTATTGGCCGATGAAGGCCTTTTAAGTATTGATGATGTTTATGTAGATGGGACAAAAATAGAAGCTAATGCAAACAAATATACTTTTGTCTGGAAGAAGTCGATCCACACCAATAAGGAGAAGATGAAAAAGGCCTTAGCAGAAATTTGGGATTATGCCCAAAGCGTTGCTAAAACAGAAGATGATTTACCTGATCCCCCTGATTTGACAGATATTAATAAAGAAAAGGTCCAGGCTACTGTTGACAAACTCAATGCTGTACTAGCTGATAATAAGGATGTAAGTAAGAAAATGCGTTCTAAACTACAGTATGTCACTAAAAACTATCCGACTAAAATTGAGGAGTATGAACAACAGGAGGCTATTCTTGGTGAGCGAAACAGCTATAGCAAGACGGATACACAGGCTACTTTCATGCGCATGAAAGAAGATCCTATGCTTAATGGGCAGCTGAAACCAGGTTACAATATTCAACTCTCTACCTCTAACCAATATATCGTTAATTATACTATTCATTCCAATCCTACTGATACACGAACACTAAGCTTACACCTTGACCAGCATAAACAAAGTTACGGCAAACATCCAGAAGCGGTCACTGCAGACGCTGGGTATGGCAGCGAGGAAAATTACGATTATCTTGAAGCAAAGGATATAAAGGGATACGTTAAATATAATATGTTTGATAAGGAGCAAAAAAATAGTAATCCAATTAAAGTTCCTTTTAGTGTGGATAATCTGTATTATAATAAAGATGAAGACTGGTATATATGTCCAATGGGGCAACGTATGACTTGTTTAGGAACCTTCAAGATAAAAAATGCTTCTGGTTTCGAGCAAGAAGTAAAAAAGTATCAGGCAAAAAATTGCAGCAATTGTCCTTTAAATGGAGCTTGTCATAAATGTACAGGAAACAGAATAATTCAAGTAAATGAAAATCTAAACCGGCACAAGGATAGAGCATATGAACTGCTTAATAGTGAAGAAGGTATTGCAAAACGTAAAAAACGATGTTGTGATGTGGAACCGGTCTTCGGAAACATAAAACAAAATCATAATTTCCGCCGCTTTATGCTCCGCGGTAAAGATCTTGTGTCAATAGAATGGGGATTATTGGCAATTGCACAAAATTTAAGAAAGAAAGCGGCCTAAAAAGACCGCTTTTTTGATATTTTGAACTAAATATTGAAATATT
>NZ_JAAKGQ010000104.1:0-1410 GCF_011043515.1 Sphingobacterium sp. SGL-16
ACTTTCTGGGGGCATTTTTTATGGAAAGAAAAGTAAAATACAATTTAACATTTAAGAAGA
The DNA here is from genome assembly GCF_011043515.1 of Sphingobacterium sp. SGL-16. Classification (NCBI taxonomy): domain Bacteria; kingdom Pseudomonadati; phylum Bacteroidota; class Sphingobacteriia; order Sphingobacteriales; family Sphingobacteriaceae; genus Sphingobacterium; species Sphingobacterium sp. SGL-16. The sequence goes on from NZ_JAAKGQ010000104.1 coordinate 61, forward strand.
CTTGTATTGATTTATACTTTAAATCGTCACAATCAATATTAAGTATTAGCACGGAAAATAGTGTATCTAAAAGTACTCTGAGTCGATGGATTCAGGATTATGTAAAGTATGGCCTCACGGGTCTTTATCCTAAGAAGAATCAAAATTACTCTTTTGATTTTAAGTACAGGGTGCTTCAAGTCATGGAGCGAGAGAAGCTTAGTCTTAGTGAGACTCGTTTGAAATTTAAGATTCCCAATGATTCTATAATTGTGCGGTGGCGTAATATTTTTACTAAATTTGGATTAGAAGGTCTTAAAAGTAAACCCCGAGGCCGTCCTAGAAAAATGAGTACCAACAAACGTAAAGCATATAAATCTCAAAAACCTTTAACTAGAGAAGAAGAACTTTTACTGGAAATCGAACGGTTACGTTGTGAAAATGCATTTTTAAAAAAGTTCAATGCCTTAATTCAAGCGGAGGAAGGAAAACTAAACTCTCGAAAGTCAAAGTCATCGAAGAGTTAAGGCAGGATTTCAGTCTGGATTTACTTCTAGACTGCAGTAAGATGGCTCGCAGTAGTTATTTTTATCACCAACAACGTGGTAAATTAGATAAGTACGCTGATATAAAGCCGGTTATCATGGAGATTTACAATCAACACAAAGGTCGTTATGGCTATCGTCGTATAAAAGATGCGCTGCGAAAGAAAGGTATACTCATTAATCATAAAACAGTTTTGAAATTGATGGTTGAGCTGGGAATAAGGAGTATTATACGAAAAAAAAGAAAATATAATTCCTATAAGGGCGAACAAGGTAAAATAGCACCAAATATCTTAAAAAGGGAATTCAAAGCTGAAAAACCACAACAGAAATGGGTAACAGATGTTACTGAATTTAGAGTCGGAGATAAAAAACTTTATTTATCCCCAATCATGGATTTATACAATCAAGAAATCATCAGTTATGAAATTAGTGAAAGACCTATTTTTACACAGGTAATGAAAATGGTTAACAAGGCATTTCGTAAAATACCTAATAAGAGCAACTTAATCCTTCATTCTGATCAAGGTTGGCAATATCAAATGAAAAAATATCAGAAAAGATTGAAAAAAAAGGGAGTGATTCAGAGTATGTCCAGAAAAGGAAATTGTTTGGATAATAGTATTATTGAAAATTTCTTTGGAACATTAAAGGCTGAAATGTTCTACTTACAAAAGTTTGAATCTATAGAGGAGTTAAAAAAAGAAATAATAAATTATATCAATTACTATAACAAGGTAAGAATTAAATCAAATTTAAACGGAATGAGCCCTGTAGAATACAGAGCTCATTATATCAAGAACATTGCTTAAATTTGTCCAACTTT
>NZ_JAAKGQ010000105.1:0-1379 GCF_011043515.1 Sphingobacterium sp. SGL-16
TTCCACAGCACCGCACGTACCGTTCGGTATACGGCGCTTCCCTAAGTTGTAACACAAACTCGCTTGTATTCTGCCAGTAAAGATGGGTATCCCAGTTGTTTAAGATAGTCGTTGGAAAGGGTTGTTGTCAGTATCCAGCTTTTTTGCTGTGTGCCAGTAACTTTTCCTTGTATGTGCCCATTCGTACGCCTTGTATTTACTTACACCTAGTTGTACCAAGTTCCTAATTTTAGACTTGCTGTGTTTCCATTGTTTCCATTTGACCATACGTAACCTACGACGATACCACATATCCAGTTGCCCCAGTTTCGTCCCCATGTCCGCTAGTTTAAAGTAGTGCATCCAGCCTGTGAGGTATTCCCTCAAGTAGAGAATTCGCTGTTCATCGCTCCAACCTCGACTGCGGCCCGTTAGTCCTTTAATCCTAGCTTTCATCTTCCCTAGACTTTTAGGGTGAATACGTAAGCGCCACTCCCCTCTGTAATTGTAGAAACTATAGCCTAGAAATTTAATCTTGGATACATGACGAACGACGCTTTTCTCTTTATTGACCTTAAGCATCAGCTTACCTTCCACAAATTTTGTGATCGATTCCATAACCCGTGAGGCACTCCGTTTACTACGACAAAGTATCATAAGGTCATCAGCGTAACGTACAAATTTGTGTCCTCGAGATTCCAGTTCTTTGTCCAGTTCATCAAGCATAATATTGCTCAAAAGTGGGCTTAGTGGGCCTCCTTGAGGTACACCTTCTGTAGTTACTTTAGTCCTTCCGTTTATTTCTACACCTGCTCTCAAGTATCGATGGATAAGTGAGATCAGTCTTCCATCTTTGATCGTGCGTGATAATAATTCAATCAGTTTACTGTGATTCACCGTATCGAAGAACTTCTCTAAGTCCATGTCTACGGAATAATTATACCCCTGTTGAATGTATGACTTGCATTTGAGAAGCGCTTGATGCGCGTTGCGACCCGGACGAAAACCATAGCTGTGGTCACTGAATTCAGGTTCGTAGATTGGTGTCAGGATTTGACTAATGCCCTGCTGGATGAGCCGATCAACTACTGTTGGGATGCCCAGCATTCGCTTTGACCCATTGTCTTTAGGAATTTCGACACCTCTTACTGCAGAAGGAGAATAATTCCCCTGCTTGATGGATGTTAAAAGTTTCTCCTTATGCTCTCTAAGATAATCCCCTAAGGATTCGACGCCCATCTTATCGATACCGCAAGCACCACGATTACAAACCACTTGTAAATAGGCAGTATTCAAGTTCTGGCGGTCAAGGAGTTGTTCTAAAAGTCCATCTACTTTTGTGTTTGTATAGGTGAGGTTCTTTTCAATCATCCCAATAAAAGTCTGCCCTCCCACATAGC
>NZ_JAAKGQ010000106.1:0-1363 GCF_011043515.1 Sphingobacterium sp. SGL-16
TTTGGGAGTGTAAAATAAACTGTGTCAATGGTTGAATTACCGCCCCGCGGGGCGGTAATTCAACCATTTTTCTTATTGCAAATCTAACACCATTCTTCCCGGAAACCAAATTGCTAATTTCTGTGCTGTTGTTCCCCAATTGGCCAGTGGCATCGTCCATTTCTTCTTAATGTTGTTATGTGCTAAATAAATCAATTTCAATAACGCTATATCGGAGGTGAATGCACCTTTAGTTTTGGTGACCTTACGCACTTGGCGATGAAATCCTTCGATCGTGTTAGTCGTGTAGATCAACTTTCGGATGGATTTATCGTATCGGAAATAGGTGGTCAGACGATCCCAGTTGCGTCGCCAGGAGTCAATGACCACAGGATACTTTTCACCCCATTTATCCTGAAGTTCATCCATCCGAAGCTCGGCTAGATCCAACGTATCGGCCCGATATACGGGTTTTAGATCGTTCATGAACTCCTTTTGATCCTTACTGGCTACATACTTTAGGCTATTACGGATTTGATGTACTACACAGGTCTGTACTTCGGTGTCGGGAAAAACACTCTGTATCGCTTCTGAAAATCCTTTTAGATTATCGATGCAGGCAATTAAGATATCCTCCACGCCTCGATTTTGTAAATCAGTCAATACGCTCAACCAAAAGTTAGCTCCCTCATTCTCCGAAACATACATCCCTAACAGATGCTTATGTCCATTTCGATCAATGCCAAGAATATTGTATACTGCCCGCGAAACAAACCGATGGTCTTCTTTTACTTTGTAGTGCATGGCGTCCATCCAAACAATCGTATAAAGGGAGTCTAGACTTCTTGATTGCCACTCCTTGACCTGGGGAATGATCTTATCGGTAATCGAAGAAAGTGTGCTGTGGCTGATGTCAGTATCGTACATCTCCTTGATGTGGTTCGAGATGTCCCGCAGGCTCATGCCAAGACCGTACATACCTAAAATCTTCTTCTCCAGGCTATCGGCTAAAATCGTCTCACGTTTCTTAATAAGCTGGGGTTCGAAGTTAGACCGACGGTCACGCGGAGTATCGATCTCGATAGTGCCATCTGAGGTGCGAATCTGCTTGCTGGACTTGCCGTTACGACGATTACCACCGGAGCGTTCAGCTTCATCCAGATGGCTCTCCATCTCAGCTTCTAGCGCTGCTTCTAAAAACTTTTTCATTAAAGGAGCAAAAGCTCCGTTCTTGCCATAAAGTGATTCACCGCTACGTAACTGTTCTAGGGCTAGGTCCTTCATGGACTCAAAATCAAAATCGCTTTCCTTAATACTCATAATTACTATGTCAAAAATAATACTTCTGTTTATTATCCTTGACACAGTTTATTTTACAGTCTCT
>NZ_JAAKGQ010000107.1:0-1295 GCF_011043515.1 Sphingobacterium sp. SGL-16
CCCAGATTACGCAATAGAAAAAAATAGTTAATTTAGAGATTTAGAATACAACTGCGTAGCAGTAGAAAAAAGTTAGCTATGAAATTCGAGTTATCATTTACTAATCAAGAGATTACACCCTGGGGCGGAATGGTTTTTTTGAAGCAAATGTTGGACAAAATTGGCTTTCGGGAACAGATAGAAAACTGTACTTCTTTACCCGTATCTCAATCCAATAATTCCTACAAAAAAGAAGTTCTTCTAGAGTCCTTTATTACAAGTATTTGGTGTGGAGCAAACCGTTTTCTGCATACGGAGATTACACGATCAGACAGGGCTCTTGGTCAGATTTTTGATTGGAGGAAAACACCTGGACAAGATGCATATAAACGTTACTTTGGCAAGTTCACACAAAATACGAATCAAGAGGTAGGTCATCATTTTTTTAGTTGGTTCTTTCAAAATATTAATATTAACTATTTTACTTTGGACATTGATTCCTCAGTTGTTACCCGCTATGGCGCACAAGATGGAGCCAAGAAAGGGTATAATCCCAAGAAAAAAGGAAGAAACAGTCACCATCCCATTATAGCTTTCGTAAATGAGGTAAAAATGGTTGCTAACTTTTGGCTCAGAAGCGGAAACACTAGTTCAGCGAATAATTTTATTGGTTTTTTAGAAGAAACTTTATCGGTTTTTGGCGCTAAAAAAGTGGGCCTGGTTCGATTAGACAGTGGCTTTTGTCAAAAAGATATTTTTGAACATTTGGAACAAAAAGCACTGAAATATATTGTTGCTGCAAAGTTTACCCACCCTGTACAGCATTTAATCGACAAGCAAGACACCTGGTTGATGGTGGATGAGGGAATTGAAATCTGCGACAAGCACTATCAGGGGAAAACCTGGGACAAGCAACGCAGATTAGTAATCGTCCGACAGAAGATAGCCAATAGACCCAATGCAACCGGAAGGACATTAAGTTTATTTCCAGAAGATGAAATCCATAGAAACTATCGCTATTCTGCATACTTTACAAATAATGAATTTGCTGCAACTGATGTATGGCGGATGTATCGCCAACGTGGTGATGCGGAGAACAGAATCAAAGAATTAAAAGCCGATTTTGGAGCAGAGAGCTTTAACCTGAAAGCATTTTATGCAACAGAAGCCGCATTAATATTCTCCATGATAGCCTATAATCTAATGTCCATATTCAGAATATTCGTCTTACAGGAAAAAACGCAAAAAACATTATCAACACTACGTTACAGAACTTTTGCAATTGGCGCTTACTTTGAAAAGATAGGTGATACTCT
>NZ_JAAKGQ010000108.1:0-1294 GCF_011043515.1 Sphingobacterium sp. SGL-16
TCAACATGATTTAAAAAGGTTAAAATGGTTAATTATATGGTAATTTTGATAAATTTTTAATCAAATTTCTTCTTTCTAAAATTATTAGGCGTCAGACCAGTATTCCGCTTGAAAAATTTTGTAAAATTTGTTGGATCGGTAAACCCTAAATTGTATCCTACTTCCTGAATATGCAAATTGCTTACTTTTAATAATCTCTTAGCTTCCAATAGTAACACCTCTTCTATAATATCTTTCGGTGTTTTCTGAAAAACAAGTTTGGTAGCCTTTTGTAAAGTGCTTTTGGAAATCTTTAATTTGCTACAGAAATATTCTACATTATTTTTTACAGATAAGTCTTTTTCAACGAGTACTTTAAATTTTAATGCCAAATTCTTTTCAGCGATGAAAATTTCATTCCTTTCTAGTCTACTATATTCTCTTTCTAATGAGTTTAACAAAACAGAAATCAATTGTTGTAGAATTATACTAGGTCTATCCTTAAAAGTTTCTACTTCTGATGTAATTAAATCTATCAAGCAATAAAAATTTGGTTTTCTATCGGAAGAAATAGTAAGCTTTCCTTTCTGACACAAAATCATCAATAGAGAGTAATTACCTACTACAAAATCTTGTTCACTATTGACGTGAAAAAATTCTTCCATTAAATAGATCATTTTTCCTTTCACACGTCGGGGTGTCAAACAATAAAAAACTTGTCCTGGCGATAATAACAACACATCACCTTCTTTTAAATCGTATACTTTAAAATCAACAACATATTGAGTCTGACCTGAAGTGATAAAAATTAAAGTATAACAATTAATTTTAAAGGTTTGACTATAATCTAATTCCATCAAAGCCACAAAATCCTCTATAGCTAAAACATTGAATTTTAGAGCGGGCAGTATTTGGACAGAATCTGAGTATGGTCTGGTTTCACTCATGATATATATTATTAATTGATAAATTAAGACAAGAGGAAAAATCTTTTAGAAGGCTTTAATTTCTCGACTTGTTTTTCATAGATAATACAATAATATCATTTCAATAAACTCTAACATAGAGTTTAACTCAGCAAACTTGAGTTTGTAGTATTCTCGCTACAAACTTCACATCGACTTAACGTTATAGTGTAAAAATAAAACTTATAGTTAATTAATGAAATTATAAAAAAGTCAAATATTTTTGATTTTCAATAATAAAACATTGATTTACAACATAATCTAATAAGAGCATTTTTAGAATATTGGAATATTTTGGATAGAAAGCATAGCTCGAAAATTAGCTATAAGCGAGGGTGTAAATTAAACTA